>DAOVXR010000048.1 GCA_030636065.1 Sedimentisphaerales bacterium
ATGAATTGTTCCGGCAAGCGTCATCCGCTTTACTCACGGTGCTTTATTATAGTCATAGAAGAGAAATTCCGCGTTTTCCAGCACAATATTGGGCTTGTCAATATATTCCAGAGTCAGCCGAAGGAGCTTTTCATGTTTTTCTTCGATCTTTTGCAGTTTTTTCCAGAACTCCCGCTCGTGAGACGGCTGGTCCTTTTCAGCAAAACCATGATACAGTTCGACGCTCATACGTTCTATCTCGGCGCCCCTGCGGAGTACATCAGTTATACTGCCGTCCTCATCGAGAAAATTGCTCTCGATCTCGATCATCTGCTCGAATATGCTTTTTACACCCCTGGCTATACTGATCTCCAAATCGGCCTGAATGCCGTTTTTCATGTCCTGCAGGGCCTTTTCGTGGTCCCTTTCGTCCTGTGCCACCTCCCGCATAATCCGCTGAGCAGCCGTGTCCTGGAGCGACTCAGCCGCTTCGAGGTAGAAGCTGTAGCTGTCCTTTTCCATCTGAATGGCGTGATCGAATAAGTCCATTCTCACTCCTATATTGCTTACTAATCCATAAACGCGGGTTTTTATACGTTTTTCGGACTTTTGGCGGTTATATCGAATTACTTACTTGCATGGAAACTTATTTTAAGCTATATTGAAGCCCTGTCAGTATCAGGATAAGTTTTTTCTAATTGGACCTGTTCTTACTTAATTTACAGGGAGAATTATATGAGTAAACCGAGACGTCGTCGTAAAGTCGGCAGTAAAAAACGTCGTGCCAGGTGGAAAACCCGTCATCGCAAGTAATCTGTGGGCATCGGATGAAAACGCGTATAGAAATAAAGAACAAGCCCCCAGCTTTGTGCGGGTGCCTGCGGTTTGCGCAGAAACAAGGCGGCTTTCTCCTAACTTCGGGTGAGTATTGTAGTTATGATGTGATGTCTGTTTTCGGCGGAAAAAGCAGATGGACCCCTTCCCGACGGGCCAGTTCGTCGGCTATCGCCAAATAATTTGTGATCAATGATTCGTACACCGCACAGGCGGTCTGAATGTACTCGGCAGAGTCGTGAGTTGTGTAATTTAGCCGCTCATGTGCCTCAGGTTCAATAGTGGCGGTATTTCCGGGGCCACCGTGCGATTGTTGATCCGATTGCCAATTCATAATTTCCCTCTCCATAGCTGCCAAACCAGTCGATACTGCCCCATAGTAAATGGTTCCCTACATACTTAATATATGATTTAAATCGTACATAAGCAAATTTCCCCGCATAATTTTAAGGCGCCAACGCCAAAAGTCCTTTGCCCCCTCGTTTTTGGAGCGTTGGTAGTGCTGCCGCACGGGCAGATAGTTGGTTTTTGCGGTGTTTTCGGACCTTTGGCGATTGCATCATAATTGATGGGATTTTACGGGGGAAAATATGGTTTATGATGGCAACGAAAAATACCCTAATAAGTAAGGGCAATTCGAGGGCAATGGTGGGCAATGGGGAGTATAAAGATGGCAATGGGGGGGTATAAAATAGAGAAAACGCTACAAGTACCTGAAGTACAAGAACTTGCAGCGTCCCTGTCAAATCTAACGGAGAGGGCGGGATTCTCCGCAGCAACAAGCCAATAGTTCTTTGTTTTCAATTACTTATGCAGTAAGTCTTTTTATAGCAAAGAAATAAAAATTCGCCCAACGTCATTTCGTATCACTATATATCACTCTATATCATTAAGATTTTGGATGTTTTTTTCACAATTCTTTCACAAACTCAAGCTCGAACAGTTTAACATGCTCAACCTGACTGACTTTTTGGAATTATATTAAACATATATGACTGACTCATCAACAAATAGTTCAAATACACGCTTTTTGACTTATTATGGAGATTGATGTTACCTTAATGTTAATAAACACTTATAATAATGCTTCCAGCTTTAACTATAGAATAAATGGAGTAGTACTCCTCAACAGTATAGTGAAAATAAGCCAAAATGTAAGGCTGTAATTACAATTTACCTTCTTTTTGTTTTCGGGCCTATAGTGAAGGCCTGCAGCAAGGACAGGTTCCAAAACTAATGGAAAGTATCCCAATTGTATATCCAACGGCGGGAGGGACTTTTTGCAATATTGCTTGAGGTGTAACAACTCCCAGAATAGGACAACTTTCAAACATTAGCTGTGTTGTAAATACTTATTGTAAGAAATATTATGGTTAACATAGTTTCGCAAGGGAGTATTATTTCGGTAATTTGACATTAGCAACAGCCCTGATGACTTGAGTTTGATCAGGATTCAGGGATAGGGATTTACCCCAGTTTTTTAGGGCCAAATTCGTTTGGCCATATTGATATAGCAGAAAACCCAGTTCCCCGAAAACACGATAGTCATCCGGATCGATTTCCGCCAGGTCATTGAAGACCTGGATAGCGTTCAGGAGATTGCCCTGAGCCTTGAATAAATGACCCAGATTCCAGCGAGGGGTTAGGTAGTTCTTATCCAACCGGGCAGCCTTTTCATAAAAACGAATGGCCTGCTGATCCAATTTGAATTCAGCCATCAAGGTTCCAAGATTATTCATCTCTTCCTTGAGACCCTCGCTGAGATCGGCGACCTTTTCCACATTTTCCAACGCCTGTTCTTTCTTTCCCCTCCTGAGAGCATTGGCCGCCAGATGGAAGTAATAATCAGAAAGAATAACAGTTGCGGCATGGTCCTGCACACTATCAGTACCAGTTAGGTTGCGATAATGATACTCGGGCAACTTTCCGGCGGGTAGTTTTTCCTGGGGGGCACAGATGCGAAACAGCATGCCGTAAGATACGGCACGATAACCAGGCAACAGGTGCAGGCGTGGTTTGACAGTGTAATAAACGGGTCGGCCGGAATGCTTGATCAGATAGACTTCGATTTCTTCACGTTGGCGCCTGGTTTGAGTCCGCTCATGGGCATTGGGCATGTCCCGATATAAATCGTATTCGATATAGCCGTACTTGTCGGCAATAGTGACATCCGGGCGTATTCCTTCGACGTAATGTCGATAGATCACCGGGAAGGTATTATGATCTCCTGAAGGCATCAGGATCGCCTCGGCCTCTATAGAATTGAGGATATTATCGGCATGGTCGTGGGCATAATAATAATGCCGCATATTATTTTTCTGAAAATTGCTTGTCAGGATAAAGATAAGCAATATGCACAAGGGAATCGATCTTGAATAGGCTCTAAATCTTTCATTTGGCAGGATTAGCGATATTTTTCGGCCAAACCAATCGGCTCCCAACGTCAACCAGAGAGCGGTAATGACATAGGCAGGTAAGAAAAACACCCGGGCACAAAATAATTCCTGTCGTTGGAAGTTGAAATTCAGAACTTCCGCCAATATGATAGTATGTATCAGGAAAAGCCCCAAGGTAAAAAAGAACAAAGTCCTTTTTCGGCAGGCTAAATAGATAATTCCGATCATGATGAAGGGAATTGAGACAATGGTATATTGTTGTAAGTTCCATTGCCACAGCGTTTTAATATGCCCCCAAAACCATTGCCAGCTATGGGGGGCGTTCATCGATTCGTCTCCATATTGCCGGCGTAACACGTGATGTAGAAAATTATCCCAGGTATCGGGACTGCCCCAATTTATGTAGGGATTGCTACCGGATGCCAAGGGCAGATAAAGATAGGGTAACAAGCCTATCGCCAGGAAAAACAGGCATAAGATGGTTACCTTGGGTGAGATGAATACTCCTGGCTTGCGGACAAGGACGACTATCAGTAATACCGGCCCCAGCAATACCGCCAAGTGATGGTTAGTTAGTGCCAGACCCACCAGTAAGGAAACAACATATAGATATTTATCCTTACCAGTTTGCAGCCAGGCAAGTGTGAAGTGCAAAACCAGGCAAAATAAAAAGATATGCAGGGTATATACTTCGGCAATAACCGACTGAGACCAGAGGTGCAGGCCGCAGGCAAAACAGAGACTACCGATACCGGCGATTAAAGGTTTAAGAGAGAAGAATCGTTGTAGGATGTGACAGAGAACCACAACCGCCAGGCTGCTTAAAAGGGCTGAAAGTAAATTTACCCGCCAGGCAATCGAACAAAACGGTATGATCTTAATAGTAATCGCCGCCAACATCGTCCAAAGGGGATAGCCCGGTGGATGGGCCACGCCCAAACCATAAGCGGAGGCGATCAGTTCGCCGCTATCTTCGCCGGTAACAGTAGGCGCCAGAGTCATTATGTAGATGACCATGCTGATAGTAAAAACCATCAACATTGGTAACCACTGTTTTTTTCTTATAATAAATAATGTTTTTTTCATAGCACAAAACAAGTTAAGTAAAAGACTTATCAATAATATTCGGGGAAAATTCGGGATAATGCAATAATTTTTTTATTTTTATGATTGACTGTATTATTTTTATTGGCCATACTCCATCATAGATCGATTGTTTCACTGGCTACGGTTTCATTTGGGCGATGTCAGTTTTACGATAGGAACGATGAGGCTTTTGGTTCGGCGGTTCAAAAACGGGATTTTCAATTTACACTCAGCATGGGTGTCTTTTATGGTGTTTTCATAAGTCATATGTTGGGTTTGTAGAGTGTGTTTTCCTGCGCTCATCATGTAAAGTTCCCTATAGAGGTATGTATTGTAAAATGTCTGGTAACATAACGCTGTGGTTGAAAGATTGTGGGACAGGAGGTATTTTCCCGATTTTTTTACGATTGATTTTGCAGTAATTGTATGACCTGAAAAACAAGGTTGGTGTTTGTTTTAAGATTTTTTTACAGGAAGACAGGGTATGTCTGCGCTCATAGAAAACCAATCATCTCTTTCGGTTGCCGGTAAGGGTCTGCGTTGCCTTCATGGTGCGTTGGCCTCTCGACTGGCCAGCGAGTGTGTGGTTGTGGTCCCTACCTACAACGAGCGTGAGAACATCGCTACCTTAATCAAGGCCCTGCAAAGTCTTGAGGAACCGGTCGATATTCTTGTTGTCGATGATAACAGTCCTGACGGAACCGCGAAGGTGGTACGGCAACTCATGCAGACTCACGATGGGATTTATCTATTACAGCGGCCGTGTAAGAACGGGTTGGGTAATGCTTATAAAGCCGGCTTTACCTTTGCCCTTCAGCACGGCTGGAAATACATCTGTCAGATGGATGCGGATTTCAGTCATAACCCGGTTGATGTCTTGAGGCTGCTGAAACTCTGTCGCAATGGGACGGATGTGGCCCTCGGCTCGCGTTATACGAGGGGTGGACGGATTGAGGGCTGGCCCTGGCGACGGTGGCTGCTCTCACGTGGGGCCAACTTTTTAGCCCAGACTATGCTGCAAAGCCGGATCGATGATTTGACCGGTGGGTTCAAGTGTTTCACCCGCGAGGCACTGGAACGAATCAATCTGGATCGTATAGGCAGTGAAGGCTATATCTTTCAAGTTGAGATGAATCATCGGGCCTGGCAGGAAAGGCTCAAGATCAAACAATTGCCCATCTGCTTTACCGACCGGAGACGTGGCATCTCCAAGATGGGTAAAGGTGAGGCACAAAAGGGAATTTTACAATTATTACGTCTGACAACATTTGCTTGAGAATAGAATTGGGAAATCCCACTTCGCTTAGTAAAAAATATCAGGTAACAATCTCATATATCACCGGAATTTTAAGGAGAATTCAATGTTTTCGCGAAGAATTTCATATATTGTCATCATGGTAATATGTTCTTTCTTCTCCATCGCAAGATCAGGGGGCATGGAAGAGGATATATGCGGCAATCTCCGCTATATTGGTGATTATGCTTGCCAAGATGCACCAATGCCTGATTATGCTCCTTTTGAATTTGACATCGATTGGGGAAAACAGGGACCTGTTGTCATTGTCTGCGATTGCGGCAGTATTATCCCAGCCAAAGGCCATGTTACTCTAAAGAGACCAGATGGTTGGACTCCTTGGTATGAATGTAATGAGAAAGGAGAATATGACGAGAACGACCCTTATAGTCCATATGCGTATCCGCTTGGCTATACCATTAGACTTGAGTTTGACGACGAGATATTTAGTGCCAGTGAGTGTCCCGGTTCGCCGATAGTGGTGGGCCTGGTAAGTGGAGATTGCGATACTCTGGAAAAGGCTAAAAAAGCTGTTGTGAAGGTTCATGCTCAAATATACCGGAAAGTGGTGTCGCACAAATGGTGTTGTGGAGGTAGTTGGTATGATTGGCCATGTGGAGATTGGTGTTGGTACTGTACTAATCCATACAACGGTGCTGCCAGAGTCAAAGGGGAATTTATCGACCTGGGAATTGTGGCAACCGTTAGCGTCAAATTTAAACCAGGTGATTTTCTCAGTAAATACTGCTCTGGCCCAGGTGATCCTGGTGGCGGAGGCGGAGGTGGTGGCGGAGGTGGAGGTGGAGGCGGCGGTGGAGGTTGTTCTGGTGGTTCTTGCGGACCAGGGAGTGGATATGGCGGTCTCTCTCACGGAAACGCTGGAGTTGCAGTCCGCTCCAGTCAAAGTGAAACCCTCAGTAATTATGGCTCCATTACATCGGGCGGTGAAATTGAAGCCAATGTTGATGGCTTCTGGGTTAGAATCGGCGAGCGACCGGGCTGGTCTGCAAGTGGGCTGGAATATGATTATGTCTATGATGGGGCAGGAACAACATGTACAAAAATGAGTTTTGATGTCAAAAAAAGGTTAGGTTATAACGATGGGGGGACGAATTACGAAATTTATCACTATGAACTTGATGGTAATTGGGAAATTATGTGGGATTATTTTACGGATTATTATGGATGGGACCAGTCTGCGATGGATGAGGATGTCCGGGGCAGGATACAACTTCGGACGGTTTCAATTTTTGATGGTTCTAACAATACGACTCAAAAAAAGGTTGGATATGGATATAACGAAGAAGGTCTTGTTACTACCCAGACCAGCTATACCGGGAATGATGATGATGGTTACACAGTCAACGGTAATATTACTTACACCTATGACGCATCAGGCGGGTTGACGATGTCCGCCGGAGACAGGACGATAGACCTGGAGTTTGAACAGGATGATAACGACCCAAGTATCAAGATGCTTACTAAGGTATCAAGTTGCCCTGACTGCGGTGGCGGAACTAAAAACTTTGCTGTTGTCGTGGCTCAGACCAATATGATTTTCGATCCGATTGATCCATGCGACCCAAATAGTTACCAGTATTCCGAAAATTATAGACCATCCCATTACCTAATCAGTGAAATTAAGGGCGCAGATGGTACAATTCTCGCCAGTTATGATTATGATTCGCAAGATCGTTTCACAGACTACAGGTTAGGCGATAGTGGAAGTGGAGATATAATTACTAAATGGATATATGATGATGATAACAAGACACTTATTAGACGGGATTATGTCAACGGCAATACATATCGAGCCAGGGTTTACCAGGCTAATGGCAGTGAGTTGCTAACATCGGAATATCATTATCACGATTTACAAACCGGTGATGTGCTTGATGGTACCTACTCAGAAACAAGTTATGAATATGAGAGTGATGAATATGGCAATTCCACCAAGATAGTCACCATACTACCTAAAGGAAATAAACATTATAGTTTGAAAAGTTACCAAAACAAACAATTAAGGACAAATGTCATCCAGCGAGGCAGTGAGTATGGTAATCCGGTCACCGAAAATCAATCTTTTTATCGATGGATTATGGATAAGCCGGCTATTACTAAACATATCAATGTCTTTGGCGGCATAACTGATTATGACTATCGCTATAATAATCTTATAAGAAGAACTGATCCCGCTCCTGGATCCGGACTGGGAGATCATCTTGCTCGACAGGTTACGGAATACGAATACGATTCACATAACAGATTGACTCTTGAGCATCATCAGCGTCAGACAGGTGCGAGTGAGTACATTTTGGTTGCCACAAAATATGATTACGACGACTATGGCAATCTGAAAACACAAATCGATGATTTTGACGATGGAAATCCGACTGACAGTCTTAATCTGACGACGACTTACGCATACAACGCATACAATGAACTGACCAAAGTAACCGATCCCAAGGGCAATGTCCGCAAGACATATTATTCCAATTCAGGTGCTGTGATTGGCGAAGCTGTCTATGCTGTCTATACAGAGGTGCAAAAGGATGCCATAAGTGCCGGCAAATACACTTATGATTCAAACGGTTGGCTCATCACCAAGAGTGTTGTTGATTCGGAAAATGTGTTTGCCGAGACTGACCTGGAAAACGATCTTGATCCCGCCAGTCCAACTATGAATCTTCCCTGGATACATGAAGTCTACCAGTACGACCAATACGGTCGTCGCACGGCGGTGATTGCCGATGCCGGAGCCGAAGGCAAGAATTTAACTACTACCTATGAATACAATAATCAGTCTGAAATTGTTAGAGTTATCCGTCCGGACAGCCGTTATACAGAGACGGTTCGTGACGGCCGCGGCTTAGTCGAACTGGAGATTACCGGAATAAAAGAAGCTAATGAATATACTCCTAAAGCCACCACAGGATTTTCTTATGACCTCAATGGAAATTTAACCAAAAAAGTAAATCCGGAAGGAGTAACGGAGATTTATTCTTACGATCACTTTGATCGCATGATAAGGTACCATCGTGTCGGGGCAGGTCAATAAGACGTTAACTCTTTGAATGAAGCAATAAATAATGGGCTCGTATTGATGAATAGCTTGACGCATAAAAGGCTGATGGTTTGGGTTTTACCTGTAGTGTGGCTGATAGTATCGGTTGTCGTGTGACGCATGCGGATATGGTGGCATACTGGAAGCGGGATGGCGACAGTATTGCCAAAGAGAGTTCGGGTAACGATCATGATGGTATTTTTCGAAGGC
>DAOVXR010000003.1 GCA_030636065.1 Sedimentisphaerales bacterium
ACGATTATTTCCAGGCTTGGCTTACGCACATAGCGGATAGTCAAGATAATCCCGCGAAGTTCTATGCCGGGGGTAGTACGGGAACACCTCTGGAAAAGACAGAACGGTGGCACCCAATCGGAAGAATCTCCCGATTTTACATCGGGGGCTAATGAAAAGAAGAACCTCTGCTTAACAGCAGGGGCTATTTAAAATTTGTTGTTATAAGTAAAGTATTAAAAGTATTAGATGTAAAGAAGAGTAGTAGAGTCAAGGAAAGTCAGGAAGTGAAAAAATATGTCAATGGTTAAGAAAGTTGAAAGACAAATTGCAGGTAGGTTACTCTCCATCGAGACAGGCAAACTCGCCAAGCAGGCATCAGGAGCAGTAGTAGTTCATTATGGTGATACGATGATACTGGCGACCGTGGTAAGAGCCGATCCGCGTGAAGGTATCGATTTTTTCCCCTTAACAGTCGATTACAGGGAAAAGACATCGGCGGCAGGGAAGTTTCCCGGCGGCTTCATCAAACGTGAAGGCCGACCCACCAACAAAGAAATTCTGACAATGCGGATGATAGATCGTCCGATTCGTCCGTTGTTTCCCAAAGGCTACAAAGACGAAGTACAAATACAGGTAATGGTCTGGTCGGCGGATCAGCAGAACGACCCGGACATTCTGGCAATGATCGGGGCGTCCGCGGCACTGAGCATTTCCGACATACCGTTCAACGGTCCGATTGGCGCGGTTCGGGTCGGACGTATCAACGATGAATTCGTAATTAACCCCACGCACACAGAACTGGAAGATTCCACGCTGAACCTGACATTGTGCGGCCGCCATGACGCGATAAATATGATCGAGGTTTCCGCCCAGGAACTTCCGGAAGACGTTATAGCAGAAGCTGTCGAACTCGGGCATCAGAGCGTCAAAGAAATCTGCGAAATGATCTCCGAACTGACCGCAGATTGCGGCAAAGAGAAAATATCATACACACCGCCCGACACAAGCGAGTTAGTAAATTTGCTGGAAGAAAGAGTGGGGCAGGAATATCGCCGGGTTAAATCAGACAGCCTGAATAAACAGGATCGCGGCAAAGCAATCAAAGCAATGTTCGAAGAAATTACCGCTGAACTGTGTCCGGAAGATCAAGAAGCCCAATACGATCCGAAACTGCTAAAAACGGCAATTGATGATTTCAAGGAAAAGGTGTTACGCGAAATGGTACTACAGGGCCAGCGTGCGGAAGGACGCGGTTATGAGGAAATTCGCTCCCTGAGCGGCGAGGTTGGTTTTTTGCCGCGTACGCACGGTTCGGCAATCTTCACACGCGGCGAGACTCAGGCCCTGGTTACAGTAACACTGGGTACCTCCGCGGACTCACAAAGAGTAGATGGGCTGATAGATGAGTACCATCAGAAATTCATGCTTCATTACAATTTCCCACCCTTCTGCGTCGGCGAAGCACGTCGGATTATGGGCCCCAGCCGTCGGGACATCGGACACGGCACCCTGGCGGAAAAAAGCATTGCACCAATGATCCCCTCCACAGAGGATTTTCCTTATACCATCAGACTGGTTAGCGATATTCTCGAATCCAACGGCTCCAGTTCAATGGCCTCTGTCTGTGCGGGCACGTTGGCACTGATGGACGCGGGTGTCCCGATTCGTCGGCCGGTGGCAGGCATTTCCGTCGGCATGATATCAGACGCTGATCGCCAACAATTGTTCATCGACATCCTCGGCGAAGAAGACCATTACGGAGATATGGACTTCAAAGTGGCGGGCACCCAAAAAGGCATTACCGGTATCCAGTTGGACCTCAAAGCCCTGGGTTTGTCCCATGAGACAATTCGTGAAACCCTGGCTATAGCCCGCAAAGGCCGTATCGAGATTTTAAAAATGATACTTAGTGTCATAGATCGGCCTCGCAAAAAACTTTCCAGCTACGCTCCGAAACTGACCATAATAAAGATTCCAGTCGATATGATAGGCCGAGTCATCGGACCTGGTGGCCGCGATATTAAACGTATTCAGGAAGAGACCGGCGCCAATATCGAAATTGAGGACGACGGATCAGTATTTATATCCTCTCTCGATGAAGAAGGGTATTTGAGGGCCAAACAGATAGTCGAGATGATAACCATGCCTGTCCAGGTCGGGAAAATCCTAAGCGGCAAAATAGTGTCTCAAAAAGACTTCGGCGTATTTGTCGAGATTGCCCCCGGCATGGAAGGACTTTGCCATATCAGCGAACTGGCCGATCGGTTTATCAATGATGTTGCGGACGTCTGCTCAGTCGGCGATACAATGGACTTCAAAATTATAGCTGTGGACGAGCAGGGACGAATCAAACTATCACGCAAGGCGGTTCTGCTGGAAGAGACGGATTAGTGGTTAGAAGATCAATGACGAATTAAGAAACCAGAATGAGGAATGAATGACGAATGGCGAATGATGAATATGAACGTCGAATTCCGATTTGTCGGGAAACGTTCAACATTCAACACCGAATAAGAAGAACGCGATAAAACACGGTCGATACGGCCGTGGCACACTATATTTCATTTTTCGCCACAAGCAATAGATAATCTTTTTATGCTTGAGTTGGTATTTTCATTTGCGTTGGGGGCTATTCTAACGGCTGGGGCAGCCTGGCTGTTTATCCGGCGCCGCGCTTTGCGAGAGAGTCGAAAGCAGAAAAAACTGCTTTTGCGCACCCGCCGGGCGGAAAAACTGGCGGAACTGGGCAAGCTTACCGGTCATCTCGCCCATGAGATACGCAATCCACTCTCAACTATTACAATGAACCTGAAACTCCTTTCGGAAGATATTTCTCGTCTGGCCAAGACGCCTCCGGACGTAACCTCAACCGCAGAGACAGAAGCCACCCAAAATCGCTATCAACGCCAGTTACGCAAAATAGAGACAGTCAGCCGAGAGGTGGACAGAGTTACCAGAACCCTGAACGATTTTCTCCGTTACGCCGGTCGGATGGAGCTGCATCCGGGCCGCCATGACATCAATGAGATACTGGACGACCTGATCGATTTTTATGAACCGCAGGCTTCCGGTAAAGGCATACAGATTCGCAGCAGCTTTAGTAAAACCCCCGCGTTTTGTCGTATTGATAAAGATTTAATTAAACAGGCTGTTTTGAATCTGTTTATCAATGCCAGCCAGGCCATGGGCCAGGCAGGAGAATTGATGATCCGCACAAGCGTTCAATCAGACGAGGTGCTGATCGAGATAATCGATACCGGCCCCGGTATCCTGCCCGAAGAACAGGAAAAGATATTCGATCCTTATTATACGACCCGTTCTGGCGGGACCGGCCTGGGGCTGCCGATGTGCCGGCGGATCATAGAAGAACACAACGGCCATCTGGAACTGCATAGCGAGCCTGGCAAAGGTACCCGTTTTGTTATTGAACTACCTGTGGCAAAGGAATAAACTGGGATTTGGCAGCCAGGCAGAAACCCGCGTGGGGTAAGACCCCACCCTACAAGACCTATATTATGAGCGATAAAACACCTGTTCTCATTATCGAAGACGAAACCGCTCACGCCGAGGTTCTGGCCGAGGCGATGGAGCAGGAAGGATACACCGTTACTACAGCCGCCAACGGCGAAGAGGGCCTGGATAAATTTCGTCAGTGGGACCCTTACGTAGTAGTAACCGACCTGAAACTGGGCGGTGCCGTTGACGGACTGGATGTTCTGAGAGAGATTATCAAAAGCGGGCGATCCTGTGAAGTTGTACTCGTAACCGCGCATAGCTCCATCGATACCTGTAAAACCGCCCTTAATGACGGAGCCTACGATTATATCGAAAAACCGATTGATCTGTCTTTGCTCCGTCCGCTGGTGCGGCGGGCCGCGGAGAAGGTTAGCCTGTTACGCGAAAATCGCCGGCTCCAATCGCGACTGGAAAACAAATTCGACTTCAACGGAGTAATCGGTGATTCGCCGAGAATGCTGCGTCTGCTTGCTATGTTACAAAAGGCGGCCAATTCAAGTGTAACCGTGCTGCTGCAGGGCGAGAGCGGTACCGGCAAGGAGCTGTTCGCCGAGGCGATACATTATAATTCGCCCCGCAAAACAGGTACTTTTCTGCCGGTCAATTGTGCCGGCCTGAGCGATACGCTGCTGGAAAGCGAACTGTTCGGACACATCAAAGGCGCCTTTACCGGGGCGATGACAGACCGAAAAGGGTTTTTCGAGATGGCGAACGGGGGAACACTGTTTCTCGACGAAATCGGCGATATGCCGTTGAATATGCAGGCCAAACTACTTCGGGTTCTGGAAGACCAGATTGTAGTCCCCGTAGGCAGTACCAAAGGGACAAAAGTCGATGTCCGCATTATCAGCGCTACCAACCAGTACCTCGAAAATAACGTAGAGGAAAAACAGTTTCGTGAAGATCTTTACTTTCGCATCAAGGGAGTCAGTATAAAGATTCCACCTTTGCGGGAGCGACGGGAAGACATTCCGCTTTTACTGGACCATTTCGTCAGGGAATGCGCACAGGCGGAAGATCGATCTGTTAAAGGCTTTACTCCGGCAGCCCTGCGAATTCTAAAGAGTTATAACTGGCCCGGCAATGTCCGGGAGTTACGTAATTGCGTCAAGACTATGGTGGTGTTGGCCGAGTCGGAGCTATTGGATGTGGCCGATTTGCCGTTTGAGATGCATCAGCAGGCGAGCGGGCAGGATAATCTGAGCAGTCTGGCAGGTGTGAACCTGAACGAACTGGAAAAAACCGCTATCCGCCGAACACTGGAGATGGTGGACGGCAACCGCGAGATGGCCGCCAAAATGCTCGGCATCGGAGAACGAACACTATACCGAAAAATCAAAGAATACGGCCTAAATTAACTGCGAGCGAGAGGACTCGAACCTCCACACCACGAGGGTACAAGATCCTAAATCTTGCGCGTCTGCCAGTTCCGCCACGCTCGCCGGTGATAGTATTATCGCACTTTCAAGGCAATTTTTCAACCTTTTTTTCGGTAGCGGAATTGCCCATAAAACCGGCGAAAAAAAAGCCCCCGGCAAAAACCAGGGGCTGTACCCCCGCCTTATTTTGATAGAGGCATATTGTTCGTTGGCGGTTTGGCTTATAGAGGCCAATCAGGCGGGCAAAAGCAGAGCCAGTTCGAGGCAAGAATGCCGAAGTCAACCATATTGACTTTGTTATCGCCGTCGAGGTCGCCGGGCAGGTTGGTACCGCCATCCAGCCAGTCAGTCAGAAATTTTCCAGGTCGTCCATATTCACAAAACAGGGAATACCAGACGACCAGAAACCTCCGATCAGCATATAACTCCCGCCGGTCATTACACCGGCGTCGGGCTGGCCGACCGTCCCGGTCAGGCTGCAGCCGTCTCCACTGCTGGTGTCGCCTCCGCCGTCGATTGTGCTCCAACTCAGGTCGTAACCATCCCCGCTCTGTGCCGTGGCCGGCGAAGCCAGACCAAGACAAATCAGCAGCGCAATGAATATGCAGCCTTTCGGAACTATTATTTTTATACAATCGTATCTCATTGTTTATTCTCCTTCTATTACGGTTTATAAACCATAAAATGAAAGGGTACCTGGATCTTGTTGCCGGCAGTTGTAAATATTTTAATAAGCAGCTTGCCGCCCGTACTGTCTGTGGTTATGATTCGGGCAAAACCGCTTATACAAGTTGCCGTTGTTACATAATCAGGGGCATGGTAATATTCATCGGCGATGGTGATTTCATATCGATCCCATGTTGAATTCCAGATGCAGGCGAAGTTCGGCGTCCCGGAATTTATTGTCGCATCAGATGCGATGGTACCATAAGCCAGTGGTGCGGCGGGGTTGCTGGTACCGGTGCTGTATGTTTTGGTGTATTCACCGGTAGAATGAACATCGCCTTCGAAGTAGCCCGCATAATCAGAGCCTTTGCCATAGACACCGGTGTTGCTTAAGCCCAGTTCGCCGAAATTATTGTCCGGGTCGCCGGAATGCTCCCCTCGCACACCAACACCATTAGAGTGTCCGATTACACCATAGTTATCACCAGGAGTGCCACCATTTGAGATTCCAGCCACACCGATCTCATCACCAAACCAGTCGGCAGAATCCACACCATCGAAATTAGTCTTTCCCTGAACTCCGAGATAACCATTTGCGTCAAACTTTCCTTCGCCCTTTACCGCGATATATTCCTCGCTCTTGCCGTAGATACCGAAGCCGTTAGCACCGGACGAATAACCGTGAACACCGCAGCCGTTAGCACCATTGGCCACACCGGAAACACCATAACCATAAGTGCCCATGGCCGTAAACTGGCCGCCGTAATTTGTAAAGTCGCCAGGGTTATTCGCCAGTCCATAAACACCCTTTCCGTTAGTTCCGGAGGCATAGCCATAGACGCCCTGCCCCTGACCACCGTAAGCGTTGCCTCGCACTCCCGTGCCGTCTGAATTACCGCGAACGCCTATAGAGGGGGCTGTGCCGTCGATAGCACCGCCTGTACCGGTGTTTTCCACGTCCAGTACCCAACTGGTTGTCGTCGCTGACATATAGTCCGAGCCAGCGGCGTTGAGGTACTTGGCTGTTAAGGTCTCGGCTGCCTCGTAGAGATTCGTTGCTACGCCCACTCTGCCGTAATCGCCCGTTGGAGAAACGAAATCACTGGCGTCGTAACCGTCCAGTTTGTCGGAATCGCCGGCATTATCAGCATACATCGCGTAAGGTGAGGGCGTCAGTTCCTGTCGCGGGGTAAGCAGGGTCCAGCCTGGAGTACCGTTCGGCCGCACACTGATCTCCATCCAGCGGGCCTCGCCATCGAATATTTTTGCCCCAAAATCCAGAACCACGGTAAAATAACCGTCGTTCACCTCGCGGTTAAGCACCAAAATAGTTGTGCCAACCTGACTTCCGCCGGCAAGGGCGTCATACAGCCCGAAGGTGAAGTCGTAATTTCCGTCCGCCGGGACGTCTTTGAAGTTCAGCCGACCCTGATAGGTAAAGGCCGTCCCCATCGGTGAAGCCACTGCGATCCCACTCAGGGCCAACATAAACATCACCACAATAATTAACGTTACAGATTTTTTCATAGCAAACCTCCTTACAAAAGATACTACAAAAACCAATACTTCGGAATCGAACACTTGCCCACTCCGTAACAACCATAATTGACAGGTGTACAGGGAAAAAACCACAAATGACTTAGCTGATGGGCCAAACTTTCTTATCTCCTCTACAAGAAGGCAGAGAACAGAATGCCGATAATTCCGAGATGTACAGCCGCTTATTCTAACAAATGGCAGCTATAAAGTCAAATATATTATGGGCTTTTTAACGTAGTAATTCACTTGCAGACGGGTTTATTTGATGTTAGACTGACTATTTGTATTATGAAGATGATTCTTAAAGAAAATCAGATTGCCGAACTCCTCGACGGGATTGCCGAGGAGATAACGGCCGCGACGGCAGCGGATATATCACTGGCGCTGGTGGGAGTCCGTTCACGCGGAGAAATACTGGCCCAGCGGCTGCAAAAGCTGATTCAGGACAAAAGGTCCGACAAAGTCGAACTGGGTACCCTGGACATCACTTTGTACCGCGACGACCTGAACCAGATGAGTTATCCGCAGCCGGAAGTTCGGACAACCGAGATAGATTTTTGTATCGATGATCGTTTGATTGTCCTGGTAGATGATGTACTCAAAACGGGCCGGTCTGTGCGGGCGGCGATGGACGCCCTGATCGATCTGGGGCGGCCGCAGGCAATACGTCTCGCGGTGCTGATAGATCGTGGTAGCCGTGAACTACCAATTCGTGCTGATTATGTAGGCAAAACCCTGGAAGTCCCTCTCGATAAAACCGTCCAGGTTTATCTACACGAAGTAGATGAAAAAGAAGAAGTAGTTGTTGAATAACAGGATGACGCAGAAAATCGTGGATAATCAGCAAATCAAAAAGGAAAAAGACAAAACAGCAACAAGGTTCGTATGGCAGCGAAAGCACCTGCTGGGCCTGCAGGATTTGAGCCGTCAGGAACTGATCCATATACTCGATACGGCGGTCGGCTTTCAGGAAATTTCACATAGATCAGTAAAGAAGGCCCCGGCCCTGCGCGGCAAGGTAGTGGTGAACCTTTTTTTCGAGGACAGCACCCGTACACGAAACAGCTTTACCCTCGCGGCGCAACGACTAAGCGCCGACGTGCTGGAGTTCACCGCCAAGACCAGCAGCGTATCCAAGGGCGAGACGCTCCGCGATACAGCACGCAACCTGGAAGCGATGGGTATCGACATTGTTGTTATTCGGCACAGTTCCGGCGGCGCGACGCACCTGCTAAGCAGGTGCATAGATGCCTGCATTGTGAACGCCGGGGACGGATACCACGAACATCCGACACAGGGACTACTCGATATTTTTACGATGCGCGAACTTCGCGGCGACCTGACAGGACTTAAAGTGGCAATCGTAGGCGATATTGCCCACTCTCGCGTGGCGCGAAGCAATATCTGGGGACTGCACACACTTGGTGCTGAGGTTTATCTCGTAGCGCCACCTACCTTAATGCCGTCCGGCGTAAGAGAACTGCCGGTGCAGGTCAGCCACAATTTCGATGAAATTATCGGCCAAATGGATGTGCTGAATATGTTGCGGGTCCAGTTCGAGCGGATCGGCAGTTCGGTTTTTCCATCGACTCTGGAATATTCACGAATGTTCGGCCTGACCGCCGAGCGAATGAAACGGGCCAAAAAAGATGTTATCGTTATGCACCCCGGACCAATTAACCGCGGACTGGAAATCGAAAGCGAAGTGGCCGACGGACCGAACAGCACCATTTTACGACAGGTGAGCAACGGCCTGGCGGTGCGGATGGCAGTGCTGTTCCTCGTGAACCAGGCCGCCGCTGCGGAAAAGAAAAAGAATAGAAAAGTGAACAAGTGAACAGGTAAGAGAGTAGAAGAGTAAATAGGAAAACGAAATAAAATAAATGTCGCTACTCCTGATTAAAAACGGACGTGTAATTGATCCTGCCAATAAAGTTGACAGTAATGTTGACGTTCTTGTGCGGGACGGCATAGTGGCGGAAGTCGGGAAAGTTACAACTAATGCCGAAACAGTCATCGACGCGGCGGGCCTGATCGTAACGCCGGGCCTGATTGACATGCACGTACATTTGCGGGAGCCGGGCGACGAAGAAGAAGAAACGATAGCCAGCGGATCGGCGGCAGCGGTAGCCGGCGGGTTCACATCTGTAGTATGTATGCCCAATACGAACCCGCCAATCGACAACGAGGCAACCGTTGATTTTATTTATCGGCAGGCGGCATGCGCGGGCAAGGCAAACGTATTTGTCGCCGGGGCTATTACCAAGGGCCGTGAAGGGCAAGAATTGGCCGAGATGGGCCAGATGGTCCGTGGAGGCGCCGTAGCCTTTACTGATGACGGAAGCGGCGTACAAAACCCGGCCGTAATGCTCCGTGCCCTGCAGTATGTAAGTATGTTCGACAAAGTCATTATGCAGCATTGCCAGGACAATACCCTTGCTGGACAAGGTTGTATGAACTCCGGCTATCGGGCGACAGTGCTGGGATTGCCTGGAATACCCGCACTGGCGGAAGAACTGATGTTGTATCGCGACATTCAACTCGTAAAACAGACATCCGCACGTCTTCATGCCCAGCATATCTCAACAGCCGGGTCGGTAAAAATAATCCGTCAGGGAAAAAAACAAGGCATTAACATAACAGCGGAGGTAACACCACATCATCTGCTTCTGACGGAACATGACTGCCGGGGATACGATCCGAATTATAAGATGAACCCACCGCTGCGCAGCGAAAAAGACGTGGCCGCCCTGCGACAGGCCGTAGCCGACGGAACCATCGATTGCCTGGCCGGCGATCACGCACCACACCTGCAAAGCGAAAAAGAACTGGAGTTTCTGCTGGCGCCGTTCGGGATTATCTCGATTGACTGTGCATTGGGACTTTACGCAAGGGCCCTGATAGAGACGCAAACCATCGACTGGCCGCGAATGATAGAAATGATGACCGCCAACCCCGCACAAATTCTGGGGATTGACAGGGGAACCCTAAGTACAGGCGCCCACGCTGACATTACCATCATCGACCCGAACCGACAGTGGACAGTGCGGGTAGATGAGTTCCAGTCCAAAAGTCGCAACTGTCCTTATGACGGATGGGAACTTCCCGCCCGGGCTGTCTATACTATCGTCGGCGGTGCAATTCAATATCAATTGGCTGTTTGATATGGTGGTCAGTTAATATGATTTCACTGGGTTCCATGCCGACGATTATACAGGAGCACCTCTCTGAAATACAGAAAGGTGGCACCCAGCGGTTGATTTTACATCAGGGGCTAATACTGAGGAATGAATCATAAAGTGAAAGTACTGATAACAGGCGGTGCGGGTTTTATTGGTTCTCATTTGGCCCAGCGGCTGTTGGGAACGGGTTGCGAGGTCGTGGTGATAGACGATCTGAGTACGGGCAGCCTGGCGAATATCGCGGGGATAATCAGCCATTCGAAGTTCCGGTTTGTTCAGGACAGCGTCCGCAATTCGGACACTATGCACATACTGGTCCAACAGTGCGACGTAATAATTCATCTTGCCGCGGCAGTGGGCGTACAACTAATCGTTGACGAGCCGGTACGGACAATCGAAACCAATATTCATGGTACCGAAGTCGTGCTGGAAGTGGCGAACAAGTTCCGGAAAAAGGTACTGTTGGCCTCGACGAGTGAGGTATATGGCAAAAGCGAATCGGTACCGTTCCGGGAAGACGACGACACAGTATTGGGCAGTACCCGTTTTACACGCTGGTCGTATGCGTGCAGCAAGGCGATTGACGAGTTTCTTGGACTGGCTTATTATCAGCAGTATAAGCTCCCGGTCATTGTCGTACGGTTTTTCAATACGGTTGGGCCGCGTCAGACAGGACAGTACGGAATGGTGATCCCGCGTTTTGTCGAGCGGGCACTGAAGAGTGAACCACTACTGATTTATGGTACCGGCCGACAGTCGCGCTGCTTCTGTTATGTGCAGGACGTGATTGATGCGATAGTGGGCCTGATGAACTGCGATGAGGCGCCTGGAAGAGTTTATAATGTCGGCTCGACGGAAGAAATCAATATCGAGTCTCTGGCGGATAAGGTAATCGAGTTGACGGGCAGTCGGAGTGAGAAACAATATCTTTCTTATGAGCAGGCTTATGGCAAACCGTTCGATGATATGATGCGGCGTGTGCCGTGCCTGGACCGAATCAAAGAACTCATCGGATTTGAACCACAAACGTCTTTGGAAAAAACGCTGAAGCTGATTATCGAAGACAAACAGAATAATCAACAGAGGCAGTAGTTCACCCGACAACGTCGTTTTCTGCATAGGGCCGTCGCGCCGAGCGCCAACAGAACCACTGATGTGGGTTCGGGTGTCATTAGAAACAAATGGGGCTCCGTACAAACAAGTTTTTCGCCTTCTTCAGACTCAAGGTAGCCGATGCCGACAATATGGCCGCTGTTATTTATATCGAAGGCGGTTTCCAGATATGCCCAGCCCGAATCGACGGGCAACAGGTTGTTCAGGTCGATCATACCATCGGTATTGTCCCAAAGAAAGGCATGTTTCTGCCACATGTCAGTATAAGAATAGCCCACCACCTGTCCGGAATTGTTGAGGGCCATAGCCTTGCTTTCATCTACATCGCCAAGGGTGCCTATATCAATCAATTGGCCGTTACTTTCCCACAGGACCGCATGAGAGTTGTTATAATCCGAACCGTCGTTCAATCGTGAATAACCCACGATCTGCCCGTCGTTGTTTATGTCGTATGCTTCGCTGCGGTTACCACCGAGAGTGCCCAAATCGGCCATCTGTCCATCCTGCCAATGAAAAGCATGCCAGTTGCCCTGGTCTGTGAACGATTCACCGACTATCTGCCCGGCATCGTTAATACTCCGTGCGAAACTGCCGTACCCGCCGAGTGTACCAAGGTCTGTCATTACTCCATTGTCCCACAGGAAACCATGTCTGCCGGAGTCGGTTGTTTCAGAATAGCCCACGATCTGTCCGCTGCTGTTGACAGCGTTGGCCCAGCTCTGCGCGCCGCCGCCGGCAAGCGATCCCAAATCCGACATCGAGCCGTTTTCCCAGAAGAACGCGCGTTCATTACCGTTCGTTGTTTGCGAAAAGCCTACTACCTGACCGAGATTATTGATGCCGCTGGATGTAGTAACGGCACCCCCCAGTGTGCCGAGACTGCTCATGCCCGGGAGCTGATCCCACAGAAAGCCCTTGCGTTCATTATCGGCTGTGTAAGAACAGCCCACAATTTGATCGACGTCATTGATCTTATGTGAGCCTGGCCAATATGCACCGTCAGGGCTAAGGTCATATATTTTGTGATGCGAAGGACCACCCTGCAAAGGAGCGATAATAATAAAAAAGACGCAAAACGCTGATATTATCGGAACTCCAATTCGTAATTTCATCTCTCTTCATCCTCCCGGCGTCAAAAAACACGGCGCATAACAATCCTGTTGCCACCTTAGCTTTTATGAAATGCCCACGCTATGAAACTATACGATTTGGGAGCCTGTTAGTCAAATTAAGAGCATAAGAATTTGGTAACCGGTTACTCATTTTCTTATTGCTGAAATCTGCTCTCTGATGTTCATTATGATTCTCAGCCCAAATATCTTGTCGCAAACATAGATGGTCAGCATATAAACACATACACCTATCAAGCCGGACAGGAAAAAGAAAAGAAATGTTGTTTGGCGGATTACAAAATGGTTAAGCATTGATACTACGAACATCATTACCAATGCCGCTCCTATAGGCAGAATAACCTGCCGGAGTATATCCCGGATGCTGCATCGGATTATTCTCGCTATCATGTATAAACCGAGCGGCTGTGTTGCTATAGTGGGCAGTGTGATCGAAAGAGCGGTTCCTGAAATACCCCATTGTTTTGAGAGTGGATATATTGTGATTGCCATAAGAGCAAGCCTCAGCGCCCTTATTTTTAAACCAATTTTGGGTTGCCCAACGGCATGAAAAACGGGGCCTCGTGTGGCTCCCATAGAAACAATAAAACCAAAAACAGTCAATATCTGTAAAGCGGGTATTATCGGCAACCATGTTTCTTTGAGAAACAATCTCACAAAATCACCAGCCATCACAAATATAAGACCGCTCACCAGGGCGGTAAGAAAGGTGGTTTGCTGTAATATTTTCAGATAGGCGTCTTTAAGCCTGGATAGATTATCCTGCAATTTCGCATAGGCAGGAAAGGTTACCGCAGACATGACACTGGTTATTTCCGTAGAGGGGATACTGGAAAACTTATAGGCCATTTGATACAAGGCCAATGCGGGAACGCCTAAATAACCCCAAACGAAAAAATCATCGCCCTGCCTTGTCAGGAATTCTATAATCGAACCTCCGAATACCCATTTGCCAAAGCGCCACAATTCCCGTGCTTTGTCGAAATCAACGCGAATTCGCGGTCGATAGGGGTGAAAAACGTAGCTCAAAAGGAATCGAACCGAATCTCCCGCCAATTTGCCGATTACCAATGCCCAAACAGTTTTATAAACCAATACGACAAATATGGTTACTGTTACATCGGTTAGGGTGGCGGTGATTTGCAGGAAAAATTGCCGATTGAATTTCAAATCTTTACGGAAATAAACTATACCTATGTTGCCTAACGCGGCAAGAAAAAACGATATTCCGAGTACGCGAATAATGGAAATAACAAGAAAAACCTTCTCCGGCGGAACCTTAAATACGGATAGCTCAGCAAAAGAAGCAGCCCAATACAGTACCGCGTAAAGTACCACAGCCCGCAAAAGCCCTATTGTCCAGGCGGTATCGAGATAAGAATGAACATTATCCTTTTTTTGGATCAAAGCTGCTTGAAATCCGGTTTGCGAAAAGGTACCCAGCATTTGCATCATCAACATCGCTATTCCCAACAATCCTATGTCGGTAATGTCAAGAATGTTGGCCAGGATTATATACCTGGCGAAAGACAGCAACTGCGTAAAACCTCTCAGAGCAAAAACCCATAAACCACTCCTTACCGTTCGTTTGTAGAGAGTTCGATCAGGCGGGAATGACTGTTGAGGAGTTATTGGACTTTCAGACATGTTATCCTGTCTAAAATTAACGTGAACGGTTACTCTGTTTTTGGTTTTGTGGAGTAGTCTTATTGCCTGCGATGTCTTCTAAAAAAACGGGTCCAGATTGGCTTCGGGATAATCTTCTATCGTACTTTTATCCTGGGTCAGATATTCGATAGTCGAGATTACCGTGAACAAACAAGCCACAGCCTCAGGTCGCCTCAGCGGAGACGGACTATCGATAATATTTTCCAACTCACGCCGTGATAAATACTGACTGATCTTATCGCAATTACATACTTGCTCTTTCATACAGCTAATCAGGTCGGGAGGTGGACTGATTGTCTTATCGGAAATATTGGCCGATTTACGGAACTTCCTTATTTTTTTCCAGACAAATCGTATCGGATTAGGCCAGCGACGTATGGTATTGATTATCTGGTATATCTTGTATTGATTTTGTACGATCGAAATGGGAACTGTTGTATTGTTTCGGGCGTAGCTGATCCGGACTACCGACGAGTTCAGCAGATTGAGAAATTTTGTATAGAGCAGCCTGTGGCTTTTCTGACTGTCGGGGCAATTCATAGCATACTGAAAGAACCGCACCGACCAGAATGGCGAGGTATTCCAGAAAAACAATTTATGGCGATCCACCCCCTCGAAAAAACGCTTAAAACTCTCTTCGTATATTCGGAAATGTACATATTTCCGATCCCACTGTTTTTCCGGATACCGCATCACATAGTCTTTCAGGTGCTTGCGGATTTCCTGTTCTGATATTTGTGTCAGGTCGGCTACGACTTCTATGGGAATATGGTGGTTTTTCCTGATAATATGTTCCACCAGATCATCGGCACTCCTGAGTTTCCTGATGATCCCGATGTCGGGGAGTATATTATCGCCGCCATTACCGGTAAAGTAATTTATATTGGAACCGTATTGCTGTTTTATCCAGTCGAGATATTGTAAGGAATGTGGTTTTGCCAATAGAATCTGTCCGCTTTTCATTTGCAGCAATCTGTGGACGTCTTTACCTGACGCGGGTTGTAACTGAAACAATTGCCATTCCGCCTCGCACACCTGGGCTACTATTTGGGCCGATTCGGCTTCACACTTCCTCTTTTTTCGATAGTCCCGCCATGTGATTGCGATAAATGGGATTTGTTCGTGGTGGAACCCGGCGCTTACTGCCCGCGAATCCATACCGCCGCTCAGAGACAACACGTTCAGACCCTTTGTGGCATTTTTCTCTTGGTGGTTTTTTTCCTGGGATTTATATGACGAATCTTCATTTGTTCCCTGGCCCACTGTTCTCTCACGACAACTTTGGGTGAACAACTTGGCCAACTCGACTGCGTTCCTTTGGGCCGACCGATTTCGGTGTTCCTGACTATCGAAGTTGAACTCATAAACGATTTCCTGACGGACGGTTCCTTTTTCAATGTCGATCTGGACAAGGCTCGCCGCCGGCAGCCGGTTAATATCTTCCAGAAATGTCCGGGGACCAAGGGAATAACCAAGCAGCAGATATTCTGCAATGGCTATTCTGCTAAATTCTTTATTGGGAACAAGTTGGGATATAAACCGATAATTTCGGGAAATTATCAGTTTTTCCTCTGAAATGTGGTAATATAACGGAAGGCGTGAGAAAATATCATTTAATATGAATATCCTGCGGGACGGATTATGTAACAAAACGACAATAAATTCCCCTTCTGTTACTAAAAGCCATTCAGACAAGACTTTCCTAACATCTTTTTTGTTACTAATTAAATCCTTTCCCAATTCGCCCAACGACTTCCGGATAGCAGCCCCATCCTGACCATAAATTTTACCTTCTATATATATGGTGAACTCATCGACGCTGAAGCAACTGACGGGATAGTTGTTATGTCTCGTACTACAAAGAAAATAGGACGAATTCTCCAGGAAAACCTCACTGTGGCAGTCCGGGCTGGGCAAAACGGCATCCAGTGACTTCAGAAAGAAGGTTTTTTTCTCCAGAAGATTTTCACGCAAGTCATATATGAAGTTAATGCCTATCATTGATGCAACCGCCAAAAGTCCGAAAAATATCGTAAAAACCGACTATCTGCCAGTACGGCAGCACTGCCGGCGACCCAGAATCGAAGAGTCAAAGTACTTTTGACACTGGCGTCAATCCTGCGCTGACCTATGGTACCATAATAGATTATTTCACAAAAGCGATATAATAATGATGACTCAAAATGCCTTTATAGACATAACTCCATTCGTACCAATGAGATAGAACAATAACAGCACAAAAAATAATGCTATTATGCTGATTTTCGGTATAAAATTTCCATTTTTTTATTGACAGAATACTTTACTGTGATACAATTTCTATTTGGAGCAGGTAGGCGAAGGACGAGTGATAGTCCGTCGTGGTTTTATAGTTTGCTATTATTTTTTTTATTCATACCTGAGTATCACGCCTTTTTAGCCTGCCTGAGACTACAGTCAGGAAGCTTCGTGTGTCCTTATTGATGTGGGACAGCTTGTAATAAGCTGGAACGGAGGCTTACCGAACTGTGATCCGACTGCTCAAACTGATTAAGTGGCCCGGTAGAAGGTTTCTGTGTAGGAACCTGACTGCCATAATAAAATAGTTTTATATCGGCTGTTAATTTGCCCCGGGCCTTTTGGTTGTAGGTCTTATTTTTATGGAGGACCAAGTTATGAGACGTACAAAAGGTTTTACATTGGTGGAGTTATTGGTTGTAATCGGGATTATCGCCTTGCTGGTCTCGATTCTGATGCCTGCCCTGGGCCGTGCCCGCGAATTGGCCAAGCGTATTCAGTGCGCAAGCCAGCTCAACGGTATTGGTAAGGCCATCATGATGTATCAAAACGAGTATGGGGGTTCCAATCCCAGAGCGTGGAAGAAAAATCATCCACTGCAGCTTTGGGGCTTTGGTGGTAAAGCGGACGGCACAACGGATTATAATGCTCCTGATCTTGAACCGGAAGATGCTACCAGAATCGATTGGGCTAGCAAAGACCTGAATTACGCTGGCCCTGACCGTAATCCCCAAACAGCGGGAAGCTGCTTGTACCTGTTGGTCAAGCGTGAGGATGTCGATCCCAAGGTGTTCATTTGCCCCAGTGCTCCGGATGATAGAGTAATGGGCTTGGACGAGGCGATAGAATTTGTGAACGCGAAGCCTGCTTTGTCTCCAATTGAGTTTTGGGATGACCTTAATGATTTCGGTTTCAGTAATCATCTAAGCTACTCTTACAACGATCCCTGGAACAGGCTGCTTGATTCTTCGGCTTCTGCTTCATTAGTGTTGGCTGCCGACAAAAACCAGGCTTTTGATTACGCTGACGATACTTACGGCTTTACGAAGAATCCCGCTACTGGTGGCTTGCCCAAAACAGGGGATGACGCAAATATAGGAACAGAGGACTTCGGTGGGACATGGGATGATACGAGTATTGCGGATGGTGTTGACACTAATCCGCAACACCATAATTCCAGAAACCACCAGACTGAGATACAGAATGTCCTTTTTGCTGATACCCATGTGAAGAAGTACAATACCCCCTGCGTCGGCGTGGCAGAGGATAATATCTTCACCTATCAGGATATCTCAAGAACGGAAGACTCGATGGACTATGGACCAAAAATGATTGGCACTTGGGGCCTGGGCGGTTCGGCCGGCGGTAGTGGCCCCGATCAGATGTATGATAGCGCCACTACTAGTGCACCGAGTGAGAAAGACAGCTATCTCGGCAACTAATATTATTTTCGAGGTTGCCTGAAATTTGTTAGTTTGATAGAAGAAACGGGACGGTTCATACAAGAGCCGTTCCGTTTTTTATTTATACCCATAGTGGTCAAGGCCCGGCTCTGCCGGCTACTGACATTTTCAGAGGTTGCCTGAAGTGAAGTGGTGCCGAAAAATCACTCGAATATTCTGCGTCGCCGGGCCGGCGGGACATTCATCAGGCCGCGGTATTTGGCGATAGTGCGTCGGGCGAGTTTCAGACCGTGCTTTTGCAGTTCCCGAACCAGTTGGTCGTCGTTGAATGGATCGGACTTGTCTTCGTTGTCGATTATTTCCTGGAGTTTGGCCCTGACCGCGTCCCAACTGATGCTGTCGCCGTTAGCTGTTTCGGTACCGCCGCTGAAGAAGTAGCGTAGAGGAAAGATACCGATTGGAGTTTGGAGATATTTGCCGGAAACAGCACGGGATACAGTCCCCACATGAATACCCAGTTCGGAGGCTACGTCAACCATAGGCAGGGGCTTGAGATACTGAGAGCCTTGATCGAAAAAGTCTTTCTGGTTCCGCAATACGTGGTTGACCACACGTAGCAGCGTTGCTTTTCGCTGTTCGATGGATTCGATCAGCCAGCGGGCGGACCGTACACTATTTTGCAGATATTCTTTGGCATCGCGGGCGAGTTTGCCGTCTTTGATCATTTTTCCATAGAGGTTATTGATTCGAAGTGAAGGGCTGCTGCCGTCGGAAAGCCGGGCGTGGTAGTTATCGTTTTCCTCGTCGTATTCCACGATGACTTCCGGCATTATGTATGTTGCGTTACGGCTGCCGATCTGCATACCCGGATGAGGGTCCAGATGGGAGATTGTTTGAATAGCGTGTTTGATGTCGTTGATACTACGGCCGGTTTTACGGGCGATGGCAGGGAAACGGTTCATCTCGATATCTTTGAGATGGTTTTCAACCAGTTCGATTTCGAGGGAGCGGTCTTCGTTGGTGTTTTGCAATTGGATGAACAGGCATTCGGCGAGGTTACGAGCTCCCACACCGGACGGGTCCAGTTTTTGCACTATGGTTAGTGTTTGTTCGAGTTGTGCCGAGTTAACCGGCTGACGAACGTGTTCCGCCAGCGAGTTCAGTTCGACCGACAGGTAGCCGGTTTCGTCAATATAGTCGATAATAACGGTGCCTGTTTTTTTTATGATCGGTTCGCATTCCACGAATGCCCATTGTTCGTGTAAAAATTCGTTCAGGGACTGCCCTGGCGCTGCGGTGTTCTGCATTGCCTCCATTTTGGGGTCGCGTTCGCCGGAGGTATTGCGTCGCGGCGGCACATAAGCTCGGTCCATATAATCATCGTAATCGCTGCCGAGGTTGTCTAACCGCTGAAAATCATCTTTTTGACTGTTGTCTTCCTTAATTGTCAGCGATTGTTCGCTTTCGGCAATATCGCTGTTGGCAGCGGAGTTTTCCTGATCGACGTTCTGATCGACTTGTTCGCCGGCTGGTTCCTCCAGTTCCAGGACGGGATTGGTGAGCATTTCCTGTTCGATGCGTTCCTGCAGGGCCAGCAGTGGCAGTTGCAGAATTTCCATCGACTGGATCATGCGTGGAGCCAGCACCATACGCTGATCCATCTTCATGTGTTGCGATATATCCAGACGCATCAGAAATCAATCCTTTTCCT
Organism: Sedimentisphaerales bacterium; assembly: GCA_030636065.1. The sequence continues at coordinate 19,567 of DAOVXR010000003.1, forward strand.
ATTGTGAACAGCGTGGGTCAAAGGCCCACTCTATCAGTTCTATCGTCAACCTGCCCGGTCGAGTTTGGTCGAAAATCGCAAAATTGATACAACCGCCAAAAGTCCGAAATATAACAATGGCCCACCCATACACCCATATACCCATATACCCTTACACTCACCCACTCACATACTCATTTCTGTTCTGCCGTTGATAGCGTCGCTGAGCACGGATTTATTGGCGTATTCAATGCTGCCGCCGCTCGGTAGTCCGCGGGCCAGACGGGTAACTTTCACGTTTATTTCGCCCAGCAGCGAGCTGACATACAGAGCCGTCCCATCGCCGTCCATATCCGGGTTGGTAGCCATAATTATTTCTTTGACGTCTTCGGCTTGCACACGTTTAAGCAGTGCCTCGATGGTCAGGTTTTCCGGAGTTATACCTTCCAGGGGCGCCAAGTGTCCTAATAGTATATGATATACCCAGTCGCAAAGCCCCGTTTCTTCGAGTCGTATCAGGTCTTTGGGCTGTTCGACAACGCAGATAATCGAGTGGTCCCGACGTTGGTCACGACAGATTTCGCATAATTCCTGTTCACTGAGATTGAAACAGCGACGGCAATGATGGATTTTCGTTTTAACGTCACGAATCGCATCGGCAAGTAACAGGGCCTCCTCGGCCGATTGACTGAGAACATAATAGGCCAGTCGTTGTGCCGTTCGCGAACCGATACCCGGCAGCCGTGCGAACTGCTTCATCAGTTGATTCATACTTTCTGTATGTGCGTTATTCATTCGTCAAGTTCAGCGTTTTTTATCACGAAAATTGTCAAACGATTACAGCGGAAGGCTAATCAGGAAAAAGTACGAAAGTA
>DAOVXR010000279.1 GCA_030636065.1 Sedimentisphaerales bacterium
AGCTGGGTGATCCCAACAGTGAAGAAGGCAAAAAGATGGTCAATCCGGACCTGGCAAAACATCACATCGACCTGCTGGGCATGCTGGAGGAAAAGACCAAAGGAAACCTGACAGACGAAGAAAATAAAGCACTGTCTATAGCACTGCACGAAGTACGAATGCTGTATGTGCAATCAATCTCCTGAATACAGAATAATGGGGTGTTCGATGAGAAAAATGTTACGAAGTTTAATTTTTCTGCTTGCGTTGGTTGGTATGGTGGCGGGCTGTAAGCCGTCGGCGATTTTGATTCAGCCCGTGTCCTCGAACCGTGGGCTAAGAGAGAGAATTATTCAGCAAGACGCGGGGTGGTTTGTCTCTGATAAGATAGCCGTGATTGATGTCGATGGGGTGCTGACGAACAGCCGACGTTCCGGAATGTTCGGCGGCGGAGAAAATCCGGTGAGCCTGTTCGTCGAGAAACTGGACCGTGCCGAAAATGACATAGACGTAAAAGCGATAGTACTGCGGCTGAATACACCAGGCGGGACAGTAGCGGCCAGCGACGCGATGTACCATGCGCTATCGGAGTTTAAGACTAATAGCAAAAAACCGGTAGTAGGGTGCATGTTGGGTACCGCGGCCAGCGGGGGCTATTATCTGGCATGCGGATGCGATAAAATCGTTGCCCAACCGAGTTGCATTACGGGCAGTATCGGGACGATAATGCAGACGGTGAGCTTTGCCGGAACTATGGAAAAATTAGGGATCAAGGCTGTGGCAATCAAAAGCGGCGATCTGAAAGACCTGGCCTCACCGATGAAGGAGTTGAGAGCGGATGAAAAAGAGGTGTTGCAGGGGATTATTACGCAATTTTACGAGCAGTTTCTAACAGTGATACAAAAGGGACGTAAGGAACTCAAGCCGGAAAAGCTGCGTAAATTGGCGGACGGCAGAGTGTTCACAGCAAAAGAAGCACTAAAAGAAGAACTGATAGACAGGATCGGTTATCCGAAAGACGCGATAGCATGGGCAAAAGAAATGGCCGGGGTGGGAAAATCAAAGGTGGTGATCTATCAGCGGCCGATCGGGTATAAGCCGAATGTGTACGGCTCGGCCCTGAACCCGATAGAAGTTGGGGCCTTGGTTAATGTAAAGCTGCCGCACTGGCTGAGGGCGGAAGGACCGCAATTTTTATACTTGTGGCAGCCGGGAGTAGATTGGTAGATGGATAAAGTTACCACGCTTACCAGTATCTTGATTTCAGTTTTTCGAATTGTCCCGGTAAAACTTTATGGTCGCCTTTGACAAAAAGAATGGCTGAGCCCAGTCCGTAGTCGTCCATTTTCCGTCCAGGCCAACAGTAACAAACGCCAAAATGGTTGAAATTCCGTAAAAATCGAGAGAAAAATCGTTTGGGCAGAGGCCGGAATTTGGGGGCACGGGGGGGAAAATTCAGGCCTCTGGGGTCCCAAGCGAATTTTCTCGGCGGTAACACATTATTGTTTAGACTGTTATGAGTGTTGCACTTCAGATCAAAAACTAAGAATGTTCGATTATTTCTTTTTTGACTTTAGCCATTCGCTCCCGCGTTTTGCGTCATCACGTAATATTTTTTGAGCCAACTCATCCGAATCGCCGTAATGTTCACGCAGACGTTTCAACTCGGTCTTCATTTTTCTGACAACTTTCGCATAAGCCGGGTTGCTATAGACATTGTTCAACTCATCCGGGTCCTTTTTCATATCGTACATTTCCCATGCGTCGATGTCATCATAGAAGTGCATTAACTTGTAACGCCTCGTCCGCACACCGTAATGGCGTTTCACCATATGGTATCCCGGATACTCGTAATAATGATAATAGACCGACGTGCGCCAATCACTCGGAGTATTGCCTTCCAGTATGCCCCGAATACTGCGACCCTGCATATCGGTTGGTATCTCCGCACCGGCATAATCCAGAAAAGTCGGAGCGAAGTCCAGGTTCTGAACCAGATCATTATTGACTGTACCGGGCTTGATGGCTTTCGGACACCGTACCAACAGCGGCATCTTGAACGACTCTTTGTACATAAACCGTTTATCGAACCAGCCGTGATCGCCGAGATAGAACCCCTGGTCGGACGTATATATCACAACCGTATTTTTAGCCAGGCCTGACTCGTCCAGATAGTCCAGAAGCCGTCCGACATTATCGTCCACAGAGGCGATGCACCGCAGATAGTCCTTGATATAGCGTTGATATTTCCAGCGAACCAGTTCTTTACCGGTCAGGTTCGCTTCGCGGAATGCCTTGTTCTTTGGCTTGTAAGCCGCGTTCCAATCCTTGAGTTGCTGTTCGTTGAGGTCTCGCGGCGGTATCAGTTTGAGGTCGGACTTGTTCAGATCGTGTTCGATGCTCATTTCTTGTTGTCGTGCGGCGTCGCTACGAGTTTTATAGTCGTCGAATAGCGTGTCCGGTTCGGGTACCGTAACATCATCATACATTGTAAGGTGTTTTGGTCCCGGTTCCCAGATACGGTGAGGCGCCTTATGGTGATACATCAGACAGAACGGCTTGTCTTTTTGACGGCCCCTGAGCCAGTTAAGACAATGGTCGGTAACAATATCCGTAACATAGCCGGTATATTTCTTACGTTGGCCCATCTCGATCATAGACGGATTATAATAGTCTCCCTGTCCGGGCAGAACATTCCAATAGTCAAAGCCTGTTGGGGCACTCTTAAGGTGCCATTTGCCTATCATAGCGGTTTGGTAGCCGCACTTTTGCAGTAGTTTGGGGAAGGTCTGCTGACTGCCGTCAAAACGCTTGTAGTTATCAACCTGGCCGTTGATATGACTGTGTTTGCCGGTCAGCACTACCGCCCGGCTGGGGGCGCAGATGGAATTAGTACAGGAAGAATTCGTAAAACGCATACCTTCATTGGCCAACCGATCAAGGTTCGGCGTCTTGTTAATCTTACTACCATAGCAGCTCATAGCGTGCGAGGCGTGGTCGTCGGTCATAATGAAAATAATATTCGGCCTTTTTACAGGTTTTTCGCCAAAGAGCTTTCCTGTACCTCCGGCGCACCCCGGCATCGCCAACGACGCCGCACCCAAACCCATAGTCGAGAGAAAATCACGTCGATCCATAATATTTTTCACAGAAAATCTCCTGAAATTATTGTAACCATTCAACAGTTACAAATTATTTAACCGGTGATCGCTTTGTCTTCTTTTTGAGCCTCCCT
>DAOVXR010000064.1 GCA_030636065.1 Sedimentisphaerales bacterium
GAAGAACTGTACGATCTGGAGAAAGACCCATACGAAATAAATAACCTGGCAGGCGATCCGCGAAATAAAAATGTAGTGCTGCGGATGCGGAAAGAATTAAAACGGTGGATGGGCAAGGTCGGGGATGTCGGGCTGATTCCCGAAGCGGACTTTGACGCGATGAAACGGCCGGGTGATCGGTACGAAGTTGCGGCAGAGCCGTCGATCATTCCGCAAAAAGGGGCCTCAATAGAAAAAGGAGGAACGGTAAAGATCGTTTGTCATACAGCCGGGGCCTCGATCGTATATCAGATTAAAACGAATAAGAAAACCGGCTGGCAACTCTATACGGGTCCGATCTCGCTTAAACCGGGACAGGGCTTGTCAGTCAAGGCCGTGCGGGCAGGCTTTAAGGACAGCAAGGTAGTGAAATATCGTATCGGAGAACCAACGCCGCCGGTAAGAAAGCCCACGAGTAAGTATGTTCACTGGCGAGACCAGCTTGCGAAAACAGATATGCTGGGAAAATTGCTGGAGTTCAAGGATATTGATTTTGATGGGGCAAATGGGATTGAGAGATGTTTCGAGGGACTGGATGATAAATATGGTCCGGTGCGATACTGGGCGGTGATCGGGCTGCACAACCTGTGCGAAAATCACTCGGATATACAAAAGGCCAAGGCGGCAATCGGCAAGCTGCTAAATGATGATTCGTGGAGTGTGCGGATAGCGGCAGCGAATGCGATGTGTGATTGGGGTGAGCAGGAAAAGGGGCTGCCGGTGCTGGTGGAAGCTATAGGAAATTCACAAGCGAGCACTCGCCATTTCGCGATGGTGGCGATGGAAAAGATAGGCAATAAAGCACGGCCGGCACTTGCGGCGATTAAAGCGAAATTAAAAGACGGTTACGCAGGTCGGGTGGCTGGGAGGATCGTGGCTAAGTTGGGCAGCATGGGCTAAAGCAACATAGGAATTTGTATTTGTGGAAAACTCACCTCGTGTCTATCTCGTTGGCGCAGGCCCGGGCGATCCTGGTCTGATTACCGTCCGGGGGCGGCAGCTTCTCTGTCGTGCCGATGTTATTATTTACGACCATCTTGTCGATTCCCGGCTCCTGCGATATGCTGGCCCGAACGCTGAGCTTATCTTTGTCGGCAAAAAGGCCGGCTGCCATACTCTCCCCCAGGAACAGATTAACCAGCTTCTGATTGAAAAGGCTCAAAACTGCGAATGTGTCGTCCGCCTTAAGGGCGGCGATCCCTTTGTCTTCGGTCGAGGCGGTGAGGAATCGCTCGAACTGGGCAGGGCAGGGATCAGTTTTGAGATTGTCCCGGGTGTTACAGCGGGCGTTGCGGCAGCGGCTTATGCGGGCATCCCCCTTACCCATCGCGACTTCGCAAGTAGTCTGGCGTTTATTACCGGCCATGAAGACGCCGACCGCACCGGCCCCAGCCGCATCGACTGGCCAGCTCTGGGTAAATGGCAGGGCACCCTGGTTTTTTATATGTCCGTCAAAAACCTTTCTTCCATCTGTCGAACTCTCCGGCAACACGGTATGTCGCCAGATACCCCCGCTGCCATAATCTCTCGCGGCACCACACCGCGTCAGCAAACTTTGATCGCAACCGTTGCTGCATTGCCTGACATGGCCGCCGAACATAATATTACACCTCCGGCCGTTATCGTAATCGGAAAAGTCGTTACGCTCCGCAAGCATCTCAACTGGTTCGAGAGCCGTCCTCTTTTTTGCCGCCGTATTGTTGTTACCCGTTCCCGTCGTCAAGGGGGCGAACTGCTCGATAGCCTTACTATGCTTGGCGCCGATGTGCTCGAATGTCCCACAATCAAAATTGAACCGCCTGTGGACATCCAGCCGCTGCATAATGCCATTCGTGAATTACACAATTACGATTGGATTATCTTTACCAGTGTCAACGGTGTTGACGCCTTTTTCCGCGCTCTGGACAACCTCGGCCTCGATACTCGCCGTCTAACCGATACCCGCGTTTGTGCCATTGGTCCTGCTACCGCCGGACGTCTCAAAAGCAACGGCCTTATCGCCGACCTTATACCCTCTCGCTTTTGCGCCGAGTCAATTGTCGAGACCCTGAAACAAAACGAAAAACTCGAAGGCACCAGTATCCTTTTACCGCGGGCCGACATCGCACCGCCCGACCTGTCGCTATCATTGCGGAACAGCCGTGCCAACGTTCACGAAATCACCGCCTATCGCACCGTTATCGACGAGGAGCCTCTTGATGAGAGGCTAATCAATACCCTCGAACAGGACGCTATCGACTGGATTACTTTTACCAGTTCTTCCACCGTGCGAAATTTTCTCGAACGTATCGACAAAAAACTGCTCTCCGGGAAAAGTTTTCGTATTGCCTCTATCGGCCCTGTTACCTCGGACACTATCAGACAGGCCGGTTTTGAGGTTCATGTTCAGCCCGAACGATATACCATCCCCGCCCTCACAGCGGCCATCATCGACGCTGAAACCAATAACCGAAAGCACGAAACATGATCGGAATATCAAAATTATATTGTGGTACCGTCGAATCTTCCGACCCACTGCGTTATGGTCGTAACAGTCGAAATCTGCCCAGCCATCTCCTGCAATTCTCACGCGATAAAAAACCTGTTATCGTCTGGAATATCACTCGCCGCTGTAACCTTTCCTGTGTGCATTGTTATTCGCAATCGGAAAACAAGAATTATCAGGACGAACTCACAACCGACCAGGGGCTTGCCCTGCTGGACGACCTGGTCCAATTCGGCGTACCTGTCGTATTGTTCAGCGGCGGCGAACCGCTGTTGCGTAACGATCTTTGTATTTTAATCGAACACGCCCGATCACTCGGCCTGCGAACCGTCATTTCCACTAACGGCACACTTATCGACGAGGCACAGGCCGAGCGTTTTGCCCGGATCGGCCTCAGTTACATCGGCATCAGTCTCGACGGAATGAAGGAAACCAACGACAAATTCCGCGGTCGTCAAGGCGCTTTCGACGCGGCCCTGACCGCCATTCGTCATTGTCAAAAAGCCGGTGTCAAGGTCGGCCTTCGTTTTACAATTAACCGTCGCAACGTCGCTGACATCCCCGACATTTTCAAGCTGCTTATCGATGAAAACATTCCCCGCGTATGTTTTTATCATCTTGTTTATGCCGGTCGCGGCAGTCGTCTGATGCGCGACGACCTTGACCACACGCAAACCCGTAACGTGGTTGATCTCATCATCGACCGCACTGCCGAGATGCACCGACAGAGTCTCCTGAAAGAGGTACTCACCGTTGACAATCACACCGATGGTCCTTATTTGTACCTCCGTCTGCTCCGCGAAGGGCAAACCGACCGAGCCGAACAGGTTATGCGGCTTTTACAGATGAACGGCGGCAACAGTTCCGGCATCGGTATCGGCTGTGTCAGTTGGGACGGTTCTGTTCATCCCGACCAGTTCTGGCGACATCATAGTTTCGGTAACGTCTGTGAGCGAAAATTCTCTGAGATATGGACCGACGTCAGCGACCCACTTATGGCCAAACTGAAAGATCGCAAGCCGTATCTCGAAGGCCGCTGTGCCGCCTGCCGTTTCCTGAATGTTTGTAATGGTAACTTTCGCGTTCGTGCCGAGGCAGCAACCGATAATCTCTGGGCGCCCGACCCCGCTTGTTATCTTACCGATGATGAAATTCTTGAATGATGGTAACATTTTAGCCATCTTCGGCAAGAACACCTCTCTGAAATACAGAAAGGTGCCACCCAAGAGGTTTTAATCACATTTGGCTAAAATGTTATGAATGATAAAACAATCCATGACTAACTTCCCACAAACAACTCATCGACATACGCCTCGCTTAATCGCCTGGGAGCTTACGCGTACCTGCCGGCTGAACTGTCGTCATTGCCGCGCAGCCGCCGAAAACAAACATTACGACAACGAGCTTACCACCGGCCAATGTTTCCGGTTGCTGGACAATATCGCTGCTTTTTCCAGGCCGATTATCATTCTCACCGGCGGCGAACCGATGCTCCGAGCCGACCTTTATGATATTGCCGACCACGGCAGTAGTCTCGGTCTGCGTATGGTCCTTGCCACCTGCGGCACACTTATTAACGACAGTTCGATTCGTAAAATAATCGATTCCGGTATTCAGTGTATTTCTTTTTCGCTTGACGGTGCTACTGCCGAGTCGCACGATGGTTTTCGTCGCGTACCGGGCGCCTTTGACACTGTAATTGCCGCTGCCGCAGCTACCCGCCGCAACGGCCTGTCCTTTCAGATTAACACTACTATAGCCCGGCACAACCTCGACGAGCTGCCGCGGTTATTGGAATTGTCTCAGGAACTCGGCGCGACAACTTTCAACCCTTTTTTATTGGTACCTACCGGCCGTGGAAAGGAATTAGTCGATCAGGAACTTTCCGCCCAACAGTATGAGCAGACCCTTCGTTGGCTCGCCGAGTGTCGCGATAATTCAGGAATCGAACTTCGTGTAACTTGTGCCCCTCACTATCAGCGTATTATCCGACAAAACCCTGATGAGCAATCTCACAATAGACGCTCGGATTGCCCCGGCCCAAAAGAAAGCCGTTCTTATGCGTCCGGTTGTATGGGCGGCAAGACCTTTGCCTTTGTCTCTCATGTTGGTGGTGTTCAACTTTGCGGGTTCCTCGACCTTGCCGCCGGCGATCTCCGACAGAACGATTTCGATTTTGCAGATATATGGAAAAACTCGGAATTATTCCGACAGGTTCGCGACGTGAACAGTTACAGGGGCAAGTGCGGCTATTGCGAATATCGCTGTTTTTGCGGCGGCTGCCGCGCCCGAGCCTATGCCCTCACCGGCGACCACCTCGGCTCCGAGCCATTCTGCATTTACCAACCACGAAAAACCGATTAACTATTGATGGGGGTACCTCTCCGCTTTCGGCGGAAAGGTGATACCCAGCGTAAGCACGGCCAAAATGGCCGTGGCACCCAATTGGAATACCATGCTTAAATCAAACAGCATGGGCTGAAGCCCATCCTACGGGTCTAATCTGTTTTTCGGGTGTTTTTCTTAGCCTGCTGAATCAGTTCGAAGAGTGACAGCATTTTCGGTTTAGGCGGGGCGATGATTTTTTCGATTTGTTCTTCTGTGTAGTGCTCGCGCATAAAACTTTCGACATCAAATTGCTCGAACCAGCAGTCGAATATCTTGCGGCAGGGCGTTTGGCCTATCCCCTCCCGGCAGTACCGGAAGTTCAAATCATGGCCGAGCATCCGACAGCGGATAGAGCGTTGGTCATGTTCGTTAATGCTCATCATGAACAGTATAACATATTTCAGGTATAATCGGCATAACAAAAAAAACGGCGGAATAACATTTGGTTATCCCGCCGAAAACAAGTAGTTTTTATTAACGCCTTTTTCTACCACTTGCCGGACTTGGCAGTACTGGGTTTTGGCAGCTCATCCATAACCGCGATCGATTTTTGCAGCTCTTCATCGGGTAGCGGGTAATCGGCGAGTCTGCCTTCCAAAAAGGCCTGGTAGCCGGTCAGGTCCATTAATCCGTGTCCGCTCCAGTTGAACAGGATGACCTTTTCTTTGCCTTCTTCTTTGGCCTGTTTGGCTTCGCGAATCACCGCAGCGATGGCATGGCTTGTTTCCGGTGCGCTTATAAAGCCTTCCGTCTTGGCCCACTGGATCGCGGCCTCGTAGCACTCGACCTGATGCAGAGCGAGAGGTTCCATCAATCCTTCCACAATCGCCTGAGATACCAGCGGAGCCATACCGTGGTAACGCAGCCCTCCGGCGTGGATCGGTGGCGGGACGAAACAATGTCCCAGCGAATGCATCGGTAATAGCGGAGTCATCTTGGCGGTATCGCCGTGATCGTAACTGAAGGGCGCACGTGTCATAGTGGGGCACGATGTTGGCTCAACCGGAACAATCTTGATCTGAGCACCGGCAATCTTATCCGAGATAAACGGGAAAGACAGGCCGGCAAAGTTGCTGCCTCCGCCGGCACAACCGACGACTACATCGACTTTCTTTTCGCCGATCTTTTCCAACTGCTTCTTGGCCTCCAGGCCGATAATCGTCTGATGCAGCATGACGTGGTTCAGCACACTGCCCAATGAATAACGTGTCTGGCCGGTTGTGTCAGAAACGGCTGCTTCAATGGCCTCACTGATAGCAATACCGAGACTGCCGGGCGTATCGGGCATCTCTTCCAATATCTGTCTGCCGGCGTTGGTTTCAGAACTGGGGCTGGCAACACAATTCGCGCCCCAGGTCTCCATCATCAGGCGTCGGAAGGGTTTCTGGTCAAAACTGATCCGCACCATATAAACCTTGCATTCCAGTCCCAACAGGGCACAGGAAAAAGCCAGGGCGCTGCCCCATTGCCCGGCGCCGGTTTCCGTTATAAGTCGTTTGATACCGAATTCTTTATTGTACCACGCCTGAGCCACTGCCGTATTGGGCTTATGAGAACCTGGCGGGCTTACGCCTTCATTTTTGTAATATATCCGTGCCGGCGTATCCAGGGCTTCTTCCAGGTACTTGGCCCGATACAACGGCGACGGCCGCCAACGATACAGGAGGTCCAGTATCCCTTCCGGAATATCAATCCACCGTTCAGTGCTGACCTCCTGCTCGATCAGGTTCATCGGGAAAACCGGTGCCAGCATATCCGGCGTAATCGGCTTACCATCAGGTCCCAGCGGAGGTTGTAACGGCGTCGGTAAATCAGCCGCCAAATTGTACCATTGACGAGGAATGTCCTTTTCATCCAGAAATACTTTTACTGTCATAATTATCGACTCCTTACATAACAATAGATGCTAAATCAGAACCTTTACAGAATAGAAGGAGGATCGTAAAGCAACTGGGCGAATTTGTAAAGCAAATTATTCCGCCGACCGGTCCGAAAGATGCACCATTCGAATAGCTTTGGGGCATATTTATGAAAAAACCCCTGAAAGGGCAGAAAAATGGCCGCGGGCAAATAGTTTTCCTCCTCTACGGACATTTATTCACTCGCAGCCGATATTCTTCAGCGGCATTATGCCGATCATTTTTGGCCCAGGCTAGTTTGTCCTGTGAGAACACACCAAGCCTGGGAGGGAGAGAGAGAGCAATGTAAATCCTTACTTAAAAATCCTTATCGGCTTTGACAGCCGTTATTTTTGGCCCAGACCTGTTCGTTCGATGAGAACTCCAAGTCTGGGAGGGAGAGAGAGAGCAAAATTAACTCCTCCTTATAAACGGGCCTCGTCTTCCGACAAGGCGCGATATAGCTCCACCCTGCTCACAGGGACGATAAGAGGACTCGCGATTCCGTCAACCTGCACAATCGCATAGAAATCCTGCTGGTTGCCCGCATCACTCAACTGCACCACTTTGCCTGTCAGATTAAGACGGCTGGTTATCTTTTCTAAAACCTGTGACCGTTCCGGACAAACAATACTGGACAACTGAAAACGAACTAAAGAACCAGACTTTATCTCCTTATAATACATACATTTTCCTTTTCACTCCTCAAGGCGATAAGCCAACAACCAGATACACCGCAAAACGCGTGCCATAATGAGGTCTGCAACCGGTAAAAATGTGATGTTACCGTAAGTGCCTTGTCGGAAAAATCTTAATGCGAATTATTTTGTAATGGCTTCCGATTATCCGCTACGCGTTGCAGGCAGCCTGATTGTCAGATGTGAAAGTTTTTATACAGTATTGGAATTTTTTTTCGCCGACAATGCAATTGGTAAAGTTTGAAAAGTCAAAGGGCTGCCGACATATCTGCCGACAGCCCTTCGATAAATACTAATCCATTGTATTTAATTTGCTGCTAATAGCGTCTGCCGCCGCCACCGCCGCCGCCGCCGCCATAGCCGCCACGGCCTCCGCCGCCGCCGCCACCACGGTTGACCTGCGGTTTTGCTTCGTTGACCTTGATGGCACGGCCGCCAAATTCTTTGCCGTCCAAAGCGGACATTGCCGCCTGAGCCTCATCATCGTTGCTCATCTCGACAAAGCCAAATCCTTTGCTTCGGCCTGTTGCGCGGTCTGTGATCACATTGGCACTTTCAACTGTGCCGTGTTCCAC
>DAOVXR010000136.1 GCA_030636065.1 Sedimentisphaerales bacterium
CATCAATGCTAAGATGTTGATAGCCCATTGCGTTGCGTCCTTTAATTTAGAGTTTTTGTTGATATTTACTCTATCGGACGTTAAACGCGATGGGTTTTGCAACTTGCGTTTTGTTGCACTTCAGATTAAAATTCAGGTTTCTTATTATATTAGGTGTGATTTTCTCATATCAAAGTGTTAATGCACAAACCACACCGATTGAACTGAAATATGACTTTTCACGTCCGGAAATTATCAAAAACGTCTTTGTTCGCGACAATATAACTTATGATTCAATTATAATGGAATCATTGAATAAATACGGTGCTCCCGGCGAGCCTGTCATGCCCTTCAAGACGGTTAGGATTCTGCTGCCACAGGAAAGTAACCTGGAGAGTATTGAGACAATCCGCGACAACGAAATTACTTTAGAGGGCAAACATAAAATTGAATTCGGCAAGACTCCTGTTCCATTGAGTTCTAATGTGATTGCCGAAGACAAACCTCGTGAAGAAATATATTCATCCGCAACCCATTTTCCTGAAACATTATATTCAGAGTTGCCTATTCAGAATTTCACAGGTTATAAAATCCTCGTCTTAAATCTCTATCCGGTCAAATATATCCCGGCCGAAGGTACGATTTCATATTTTGAGGATATGACGGTGCGGATACATTTAAAAACTGCCCTTGAGATTAATCCTCTGTTCAGAAAACTGGCAAAAGACAGATCAAAAGTTATAAATAAAGTGGATAACCCCAACTTGGCAAACACCTATACGCAAGTGGCTGAACGCTCCCACAAAGGATGTATAGCAGACCCTTGCGATTCCTATGAATATGTCATAATAACCAGTGAGGCCCTGAAAAATTCTGAGGGACAATACACATTTCAGGATTTGATCGACAGTAAAATACAAAAAGGTGTTTCCGCGACTATTGTTACAGTAGAAGATATTATGGCCGATCCGGATTATGATTGTGATGGTACTTATGGAGACGGCTGTTCAGGGGGCATATTTAACGACAAGGCCGCACATATCAGAAATTTTATCAAGGATGCTTATCAAAACTGGGAAACCGAATATGTCTTGTTAGGGGGCGATGGAGACGGCGCTGATGTTGGCGATGAGAGTGGAGACGATATAATTCCTGCGAGAAAATTCTATGCTTTTACTCACAGCATGAACGCCAATGACCAGATACCAGCGGACCTTTATTATGCTGCCCTCGACGGAAATTGGAATAATGATGGCGACTCATATTGGGGTGAAAGTGGAGAAGAGGATTTTTATGCAGAGGTGTATGTGGGAAGAGCACCGGTTGATTCTGATGAAGAACTGTCCAATTTTGTAAGAAAAACCCTGGCCTACGATGAAACATATGATCCTTATATTAAAGATGCATGGATGGTTGGAGAAAATCTATGTCTTAATCCAATGACCTGGGGTGGTGATTACAAAGATGAAATCAAAGATGGTTCAGCTTCACACGGTTATAGCACTACCGGTTTTCCTGAGAATTATGATGTCAGTACATTATATGATCGTGATTATCCCGGCAACGACTGGCCAAAATCTGAAATAATTTCTATAATAAACAAAAACACCCATTTGATAAATCATCTTGGGCATGCAGGCACTTTATATGTTATGAGGTTATGCAATGCGCCGTTTGACCAGTCAGGCCCATACTGTGGCACAAGCGGCAACACTGATGTTGATGATCTTACCAATGACAAATACTGTTTTATTTACAGCCAGGGCTGTTATCCCGGCGCTTTCGATAACTGGAGTTCTTCAGGGATGTACACGAAGAGTGATTCTATAGGAGAGCATTTTGTTACCTCGGAGCATGGTGCGTTTGCGGCCATAATGAACTCCAGATACGGATGGTATTTACAGGGCAGCACGGACGGACCGTCTCAATATTTTGACAGGCAATTCTGGGATGCGGTATTTGGAGAAGGTATTACGAATATAGGAAAAGCCAACCAGGATTCAAAAGAAGATAATATAGGATTTGTTATTGACAATCCTTACGTAAAATGGTGTTACTATGATTTGAACTTATTAGGCGACCCAGAAATTGAAATAAAAAAATTAACGCCTTTAGCAGTGAGTATGGAAGACGACGTCGAAGATGGCGTATGTCTCGACCCATGCGATTTGGTGGAATACACTATTACTTACGGCAATCCTGTTTCCGATCCGTGTGAGAGCGAGTATCTGGGTGATGTTGACGATGTCTATATCATTGATTATCTACCTGATGGATTTACTTATATATCCGCTGACCCGTGCGAAAATGGCTTTTACAATGCTGAAGAACGTTATTTTTACTGGGATATCGGAACGCTTGAAGCCGGTACCGGCGGTGATCCGTGCGATCCCTGTTTCGTGCAGATAACATTACAGGTAAATAGCTTGGCCGAGCCGAACGGCGTTATCACAAACGAAGTGATTATAAGCAACCCCGATAAAAAATTCTTCAACCGAATAACGATATCCGCTCCAGTATGCTGCTGGTGCAACGGTGGAATTATGTATGTGAACCGCTCCGCGACCGGTGAAAACACCGGCGTCAACTGGGAAAACGCATACATCGACTTGCAACGCGCCTTGACGATGGCCCGTGCCTGTTTTCGGGATGAGATATGGGTGGCAAAGGGCATTTACAAACCAACTTATGACCCCGACAATTCAGATGCGACTTTCGAGTTGGTCCCCGACGTAAAACTACTCGGCGGCTTTGGTGGATGGGAGACCAGTTCTAATCAGCGAAAACCACACAAATACAAAACCTACCTCACAGGTGATATCGACGGCGATGGCGACAGCGATATAGACAACGTCGTCAGCAGCTTTAATGCTGGAACAGACACGCTCATTGACGGCTTTATAATCGGCAAGAGTAAAAACGCCGCCCTTTACATTGAAGATGCCCCGCCGCTTATCGAACGAAACACTATCAGAGAAAACGACGAATATGGTATCTATTTCAAGGATACCGGACTAAGTTACGTTAAGAACTGCTGGATACACAATAACGGCGATCACGGGATTTATTACCACAATACCGCTAACGGCGGCTTAATAAGAAATTGCTCGATTGTTTCTAATGTTGGTCAGGGTGTATATTGTTCGGGTGGTGATGATCCGAATGTTATCAACACCATATTCTGGCAAAATAACAACGAGGGCCTTCAATTTACCGGCTGTGATGTTACCTATTCGTGTTATCACAACCCCGGCGATCCCAATTTATGTATTCCGCAGCCCCCTGATTATAACATTCATTGCGACCCGTGTTTCATCTTTAATGAATTCGACGAGCCTAATACTTATACCTGTTATCTTGATTTGGATTCTCCTTGTATCGACCTTGGCGACCCCTGTCTTGACTATACTGGCGAGTTTGACATCAATAGCGATGATCGGGTGATGTATGGGCGGGTGGACATGGGGGCTGATGAGTTTAACCATCCTTATTGTGGTTCCAGTCCTGCCGATTTCGATGCTGACGGCACTGTCGGTCTTGCTGATTTTGCGCGCATTTCGGAGGCGTGGCTCACCGACCCACTCGATCAGAACTGGGACCCCTGCTGCGATCTGGATTATGATGATGAAATTGCGGTGGGCGATATGCTTTATCTCAGTGAGGATTGGCTGTTTATGCTTTGTTCACTGCTGGAGCAAAAATACGCGGAAAACGGCCCCGGTACCGGTATGCCGCCCTGCCCGCTTTACGGCGGAACGGGACAACAACAGATCTTTTCATCCGGTACTGCTGACCAGTCGGTTGCTTCGCCTCCACCTGAATTGACCATTAAGGAACAGATAGAACAGCTTAAAGACATAATAGTCCTTCTTGATGAAATATGGCAAACGCACAGAGAAGAACTCATCAAGGAAATCAGCGAGGAAGAATGGTTCGAAGTTACGGATATGATCAATAAAGAGCTTGAGAAGTTAATTGAACAACTCAATTAACCTTAAACAAACATTCTATAATGCTAACAAGCACGCTTGCGCAAACCACCTCTTACCCCGACCGAAGCGCAGGTGTGCTTTTATAGTTGGATTGTGTAAGCCACGTAACCGTGAAGGCGGCCGTTATCACATAGGAAAAGTGGGGGGGGGTGGCTTGATCGGGTCAGGGGGCGGCAAGAACACCTCTCTGGAATACAGAAAGGTGGCACCCAAGAGGTTTTAATCACATTTGGCTAAAATGTTGCGGAATATTTTTGTATGAGTTTTTGGATCATCGGCTGATGAGGATCAAGCTTTAGGGACCGACGCCATTTTTCGATGGCCTGGCGGACGTGTTCCTTGTTCTGATTATCATCACGATAACGCAACATATATGTTACGCCGATACCGTTAAGGGCTTCGCAGCTATTTTCGTTCAGTTCGAGAGCTTTCTGGTAATGTTCCGATGCCAGGTCTGTTTGTTCCTGTTTGAGCATGCAAAAGGCCATGGCGATATGTATGTCGTGATTATCGGGAGCGGCCTCGACGGCCTCATCCAATACCCGCCGTGCCTGATCATATTGGTCTGTGTTCAGATATGCGATTGCCAGTCGGCCCATAACCGGTGGTTGGTTTTCATTTAATTTCAGCGATTTTTTATAGGCGATAATGGCCTGACTGTAATCGCCTTTTTTATTGAAAATTTTTCCGAGAGAGGCGTAAAAACCCTCATTTTCCGGCTGTAAAGTTATGGTTTTCCGGCAAAATTCGACGGCATTTTCATATTGCCCGGTTTCATAATAGCACAGGGTTAGTGTATAGTTGGCTATGATATGGTTGGGTTGTATTTGACAGGCTCGCATAAGCGAATCGACGGCTTCCGGGTATCGTCCGATGTTGTGATAAATCATGCCGAGGTTGAAATGTTCTTTGAACGACCAGGGGTCGAGCGTACAGGCCCGTTTGTAAGCGGTTATCGCCTGGTCGTAGTCCTGACTCTGATTATAGAGACTACCCAACAGTGAATGGGCCAGGCCGAAATCCGGGTTCAGTTCAATTGCCTTTTGTAGTTCCAGAATCGCTTTATCATCGAATGAGGATGAATGCAGTGCAACAGCGGTTATATAATGATCAACCGATTCCTGATTGACAGTGGTGGTATTGGTCTTGCAACCTCCCACGAGACATAAAACCACAATCGCTACTGTAAGAACATGAAGAACATGTTTGATTGTAAATTTCACTAAACCTGACACCTCCGCCAAAAGTAACGAACGACCATTAAAATATACGCCCCCAGCCCGGGTATATCTTCTTTCTCTCCACTCTCCACTCTCTTCTTTCTACTCTCTACTCTCTACTTATTCCGGGATGGCCCAGTTTTCTTCCTGTTTCAAGAGTTTTTGCTGAAAAAGGATACCGATGATGGTCGGGACGATCACCAGTGACGGCAGGAGAAAGCCATGACTGTACACA
>DAOVXR010000267.1 GCA_030636065.1 Sedimentisphaerales bacterium
GGAGCAGACCGGTCAATAAACCGACAGCGGCAGACAGATCGGGACTCTTGGCGACCTGGCCCTTTTCGCGAGCGTCCTGCAAACGGCGAGGCGTCGGGGCTTCAGTTTTTTCCGCGGTGTCGGCAGGCATTGTTTAATCCTTTTCGCCACGAGGGCACTAATTCAGGAATTTTTCAATATTTCGAATAAATGCTTTTCTAATTCAGGAACACTTGTTATCGCCGTTTCCCATACATCTTCAAAATCAACTATTTCATATTTATGAGCAATAATATTTCTCAGGCCCTTGATTTTTCGCCATGGCACCTGCGAATATGCCTGCCTGAAATTATCCGGAAAGACAGTTGTCAATTCGCCAATATTTATAATTGTCATAGCAATCGCTCGTTGCGCAATATTATCACCTAAAAATTCTTCTTTTGTATATCGCATTGTCATCTCATTGACTATTGATATTTCATTAAGAATTTTCTGTAAAACTATTCTGTTACTCTTACTGATGTTCATACAAAGAAATCGCCTTGGTAATGTCAATAATGCTGTCATCCTTCAGTGGGAGCTTAATGGTATCAACGGCCACATCCAACTCTTCCCGCAATTCCTGATTAAAACCCGCCATCTCAAAAAGGGAAATAGGGTTTATCGAAAATTCGACCAGTACATCCACATCGCTTTTATCGTCGGCTTTTCCATCTGCATAAGAACCAAACAACAGCACCTTGTTGACTGGATAATGCGGAGCTATTTTTTCTGTCGCTTTTTTGATTTGCTCTATGGACAACACTTCAAATTTCCTTTTTTTCAGTGATGGCGGCACAAACAGCTACATAAATACTTCACCTATCTGGGCAAAAACGCGAGTCAGGCTGCTCTTGAAAAGGATGGGAACCATTCCAAAAGAAGCAATAAGAACAACCAGACCCAACGTAATGCGAATCGGAAAACCAGCAGCTAAAATGTTAAACTGCGGCATTGTACGCGAAATAAAACCCATCGCCAGGGACGACAAAAACAAAGCCACGACGGCTGGGCCGGCAATACGAATACCTAACTGGAACGACTCGGTAATAATAACCACACACATATCCAGTACCGGCTGGCTCTCAAAGCCGGATAACAACGGTATCGTCTGAAACGTATAGGCCAGACGACTGATTAAAATCAGATGGCCGTTCTCCAGCACATAAATCAGGACGACCAACAAAAGATAAAACTGGGACAAAACAGTCGTGGAAACGTCCGTCATCGGATCGACAAGACGGGCCATAGCCAATCCCATTTGATAACTGACCATCTCCGCCCCCAACTGAATTCCCAAAAACAGCAGCGACAGGGCAAAACCCATAGTAATACCGATTAACATCTCTCCACCAATGGCCACTGCGAGGCCTATGTATGAATTAGGGACGGCAACAACAGGCTTTACAAGAGGAAAAACCGCAAAACTCAACACCAAAACCAACATCAGCCTGATCTTGACTGGTATGGTGGTCGAACCCAACAGCGGCGCCAAAGCCACCATGCCCGCCAGGCGAAACAGCACCAGGACAAAAACAGGAACCTGGTCGAAAATCTGTTGTATCGAGGTCAACGGCATAAAATAAGCTCAAAAATTATAAAATTTTCTATGGTATCGGCATATCGCCTAACATACGCTGGGCGAAGGTTACCATCTGATTGATAATCCAGGGCATAAAAAAGATGGCGGCGATAATAACAGCGACTATTTTGGGCACGAACGTAAGTGTCATTTCCTGAATCTGCGTAACAGCCTGTAAAATCGAAATCGAGACGCCGACTATCAGCCCCACACACAACAGCGGCAAAGAAACCTTCAAGATTAAAATGAGTACCTGACGGCCCAAATCCATCGCGATTTCAGAATTCACAGGGACTCCTTTCATATTAACGGGTTAAAACTCGTCAAAAGCGAACTAACGACCAATTGCCAGCCATCCACCAACACAAACAATAACAACTTAAACGGCAACGATATCAGAATCGGCGGCAGCATCATCATCCCCATCGACATCAGAATCGAAGCGATGACCATATCGACAATCAGAAACGGCAGATAAATATAAAAACCCATAATAAATGCCTGTTTCAATTCACTGGTAATAAAAGCGGGGATCAGCGAAGTTGTGCTGACCTGCTGCCAATCGTCAATCTCCTGGCCCTGCCGCAATTTTTCCCTGACAGCCTCGCCGTTTTCGTCAAACATAAGAAATGTATATACATCGCGATAATTACCGGTTTTTTCCAACTGAGCGACCATAAAACCTCGCAGGTGGCCGACGGACCGATCCCATGCCTCACCCTGGGCTATGGGCTGGGTGCCCGCGGGGGGATTAACATAAGGTTGAATGGCGTCCTGATTGATGTTCTTCCAGGTCGGGCCCATAACGCAAAAGGTCATAAACAGCGACAAGCCAATAATCACCTGCGAAGGAGGCAACTGCTGTGTGCCGACAGCCTGCCGTAAAAGTGCCAAAACGACCACAATACGAGTAAAGCTGGTAGTCATAATCAGAATCGCCGGGGCCAGCGACAACACCGTCAGGAGCAGCATAATTTCCAAAGAGGCAGGGAGATGATCGCGGCTAACCACATCGGTAGGATTTTTGGCGACATCGGACAGAAAAGACCCAACACCATCCGGTGAGGTCGGAGATAATGCCGAAGGTGGGGATAGAGGCGCGGAAGCAGAATCGGTCTGAGCAATGACAGGCGAAGCAGCCACTACCGAAAAAAACAGACCGATTATAAATAATTTTGTCGAAGCCATCCGTGACCTATTCATTCTTCTCAGTCGTCCATTGACACTCATACCTATTTAATACAAAAAGTGATTATTTGCAATATATTTATACATTTTAATTAAAGTTTTTTAGAAAATTTTTTCAAAAATCAGCCCGCTTGATTTATTAAGAACGCAGCCGGGCCAATCCTTTTACTTTGCTCAATAGCGAAGAAAGTTCACGGCGAGCATGCCGCCACTGCCGAGGCTCGTCCTGCTCATATTCCAACACCTCGGTAGCGCCGTCCTGCAACATTTGTTCAGTCCGACCAAACGGATCATCATACTGCTGCGTCTCCCGGTGAAATAACTTGTCAAAAGTTTTTGATATTGAGTTCGGCATTTGCTTTTCCATCTCGCCCATAATGAGGGCGATCTCCTCAGGGTCGTCAACCACCGACAGATTGGCCATGTGATTGGGACTCAAACCCACAAGCAAGAGACGTCGGCCCAGCCTGATTAGACAGACAGACTGCTTCGGACTGATCGCACTGCGGGCAATGATTTCGATAGCGGAATTGGTCCTTCCATGTTGAGAACCGGGGGAAAAACGCCGA
>DAOVXR010000151.1 GCA_030636065.1 Sedimentisphaerales bacterium
AGGCGCCAGTGTTGAATTGAACAACAACCTTGGGATTATCGTTCAAATTCGAAATACGCTGAACACGCCCCAGGCCAAACTCCGGGTGACGGACAAGTTGGCCGCGACCAAGGGCGGCACATTCCGCCAGGGTATCGTCAATATCTGTTTGAGAATAATCATCATCCTCATCCTCATCCTCAAAACCGTCATCGGCGGTATCCGTGTTACATACCAGGCCGGTCAGATCACGAAGAAATACCGAAAGGATACCAGCCTGAGACGAACCATGCACCATTCGATTGCGAGCGTAACTTAAAACCAGCCTGTCCTCAGCACGAGTCACACCGACAAAAAGCAGGCGACGCTCTTCCTCGACATCACTCTCATCACCGCCATAACGCCTGTGGGGGATCAGGCCGTCCTCAAGACCGACGATCAGGACCGCAGGAAACTCCAAACCCTTGGCAGCATGCAAAGTCATCAAAGAAACGGCTCCGGCCTCGTCATTATAAGCGTCAGCATCACTGATCAAAGCAATCTGCTGCAAATAGTCCGACAAAAGAGGCTCCTCGGCCTCCGTATCATAGAGTGCGGCAGAATTGATTAACTCACTGACATTGCCGGCGGGATCGTCGGATTCATCAGCGGCGTGAGCCTTAGCCAGGCCTGACCACTCATAGGTAAGCTTCATAACCCGCTCAACAGAAGAACCCAGTTGTTCCCGTAACTTCATAATCATATCCACAAACTTTTTAACCCTTGCGCGAGCGCCGGCGTTTATCGTAAGAACCTGATCGAGAGACTGGAGCACCTGCCAAATATCCCCGCCGGTATTTGTGCTGTGGTCGAACAGGCGATTAACCGTGGTAGCACCAATACCACGGGCAGGCTGATTGATTATCCGCCTTAGAGCAACCTGATCGGAAGGGTTGGCCAAAAAACGCAAATAAGCAAGCATGTCCATAATCTCCCGCCGCTTGAAAAATTCAGTGCCTCGAATAATCTGATAAGGAATGTGCGTACGACGGAGTGCCTCCTCCAAAACACGACTCATAGCGTTAACACGATAAAAAACAGCGATGTCCCTATATTGCAGCCCATCTTTGCGCATTTGAGCGATCCACTGGGCCATTCCCAAAGCCTCTTCAGCTTCATCGTAATATTCACGCAATTCACAAGGGGCGCCAGAAGATTTCGAGGTGAATAATCGCTTTTCCTTCCGCTGTTGATTGAGACAAATAACCTGATCGGCCAGGTCAAGCACCTCAGGAGTACTACGGAAATTTTCCTCCAAACGGACAACCACCGCCTGAGGATAGTCCCGCTCAAAAGCAAGAATATTGCCGATGTCAGCGCCGCGCCAGCCATAAATAGACTGGTCCGGGTCGCCGGTAGCACAAATATTAGAGTGATTCACAGTGAACCCGCGGGCAATCTGGTACTGGCAATGGTTGGTGTCCTGATACTCATCTACCATGACATAACGAAAACGATCATTAAGGTGATCGCGAAGCTCAGGGTCGTCACGTAACAGCAAAGCCAACCTCATCAACAAATCATCGAAATCAAGGGCGGAATTGGCCTTCAGGTAATTCTGGTAAACACCATAAAGATGCGCGGCAACTTTGTCAAAATAGCCGAGTTCCCGACTGTCAAGCTGATCAGGTGCTAAAAACTTGTTCTTCCAACCGCTGATACGGGTCAATATCCGGGCAGGAGGGAAGTTTTTAGCATCAAGTTCACAGAGCTTAAGACTCTCACGCATAGCGGTACGCTGGTCAGCGTCGCCATAAATACTGAAATCGGCAGGCAGCCCGGCACGCTCGGCAAACTCACGCAGCAGCCTGGCCGCCAACGAGTGAAACGTACAAATAGTACTGCCGCGAGGGACCTGTAGAGCATAGACCCGCTCACGCATCTCCCGGGCAGCCTTGTTGGTAAAAGTTATGGCCAAAATATTACGCGGACTGACACCCTGGGTAATTAACCAGGCGACCCGCTGGGTAATAACACGGGTTTTGCCACTGCCGGGGCCGGCCAATACCAGCATGGGGCCGTCCATATGGGTAACAGCCTGACATTGAGGCTCTGTCAAACCGGATATAAGTTCCTGTTGCACAAGTTCCTTTCTCAAAAAAATATACAATCTTCACACACAAATATAATACATAAAAGCAGGAAAAATGGAAAGTTAAAAGCAAAATTACGAACGTCCGGCCCCATATAGACCTTATCCCTTTTTGTAAGAATAATTTGCTTGAACCACCGCTGTTTTTTGGTTAGCTTGCTCATAGTATCGTCCTTTCTTATATATGGAGGATTCAAGGCGAACAGCGAAGGGGCAGGTAAAGTGAAAATCATGAAAAAGGATTCCAAAAATGATTGTTTCTCATATACGTCTGAAAAATTGGCGGAATTTCCGGAAAGTTGACGTATCGTTAGGGAACCGTGTTTTTTTAGCCGGCCCTAACGCCTGTGGAAAATCGAACTTTCTTGATGTATTCCGTTTCTTACGGGACATTGCCAAGCGTGGGGGCGGTTTACAGAAGGCAGTACTTGATCGAGGAGGAATATCGAAGATACGTTGTTTAGCAGCAAGACAAGAGCCTGAAGTGGAAATTGAGATACATATTGCTGACAATGACGATGTGGAACCATTGTGGAAATATGCGATTAGCATAAAACAGCACCAAAGGGGAAGCAGGTCGCCATATCTTGTATATGAAAAGGTGTGGAAAAGTGGCAAAATAATACTCAATCGACCAGACGAAGATGACAATAAAGATGAGTTGAGATTAACGCAAACTCATCTGGAGCAAATTAGTGCAAATGCGGAATTTAGGCCAATAGCAAAGTTTTCTGAGTCCGTTTTGTATCAACATTTAGTACCCCAATTATTGCGAAATCCAGAAATATTTTCGGGATCCGGAGTATCAGGCGATCCATTTGGGCGTAGCTTTTTGGAACGAGTGGCAAAAACGAACGAAAGAACCCGTAAATCTCGTTTAAGCAAAATTGAGCAGGCGTTAGTACAAGCTGTACCACAGTTGAAAAAGTTAACTCTGGAGAAGGACGAGGCCGGAGTACCTCATTTGGAGGCACTTTATGAACATTGGAGAGCAAAAGGCGCTAAGCAACGGGAAGATCAATTTTCCGATGGAACATTGAGGCTTATAGGCCTTTTTTGGTCTTTATTAGAAGGCGAATCATTGCTGTTACTTGAAGAACCGGAATTGTCATTGAATACCGCGATTGTCAGAATGCTCCCGATTATAATATATCGTCTGCAAAAAAAGAAACACACACGTCGGCAAGTAATTATAAGCACACATAGCGTTGATCTATTATCAGATAAAGGTATCGGTGGGGAAGAAGTGCTTTTACTTACTCCAAAAACGGAGGGAACAGTAATCCAGGTAACTTCCGAAATACAGGAAGTTCATGATTTGCTAAAAGGAGGACTATCCGTAGCCGAAGCAGTAATACCACGTACAAAACCTCCGAAATTCAAACAACAAACACTTTTTCCTTTTATGAAAAATGGATAAAATACCGATAAACATCATTTTTGAAGATCTTTTGAGTGAGGCGGTTTTACGAAAGCTGCTTGAGAAATCCGGTCAAAACTACGATATAGGCATCTCCTACAATTCGGGCGGAAGTGGCTGGATAAGAAAAAGAATCGCAGGATTTAATAACGCTGCTAAGGGCATGCCCTATTTAGTTCTAACTGATCTTGACCGGGAAGAATGTCCACCATTATTATTGGACGAGTGGTTAGGTAATCACAAACATCATAATCTATTATTGCGGGTGGCGGTAAGAGAAATTGAATCTTGGATACTGGGGTGTCGGACAGCCTTTTCTGACTTCGTAGGAATACGTGAGGAATTAATTCCGGCTGAAGTTGATAAGATTAAAGATACAAAAGAGTATTTAATAAGTCTGGTTAAAAAATCACGAAAAAGAAATCTGCGTTCAGACATCGTTCCCAAGGAAGGTAGCACCGCAAGAGTTGGTCCTGATTATAATGGTCGGATGATCTATTTTGTAGAAAAATTCTGGGAACCTTACGAAGCAAGGAAATATTCTCCGAGCCTACAACGGACTATGGAAGTTTTGTCAAATTTTAAACCAATTTAGCAATATTGAAAACGAATGTAATTTACCGAAGTTTTACAAATAAGAACTTGGTTAATTTTTTAATCAAATCAGGGATAATTAACCAGTATGTAAAAGGATAATCATTTTGAGCAGTGAAGAGTTATTAAGCAGCGTGAGTGATGTTTCAGAAGAGACAGAGTTTTATACACCAATGCCGGATGGGTATATCCAGG
This sequence comes from Sedimentisphaerales bacterium, assembly GCA_030636065.1. The sequence goes on from DAOVXR010000151.1 coordinate 4,320, forward strand.
GGCGATGCAAGTACGTTGTGATCATGGGGACAGTGATGAGCGGGCTGGGCAAGGGGATTTTCTCGTCAAGTCTGGCAAAACTGTTGCAGGACAAAGGACTCAAAATATCGCCAATCAAACTCGAAGGGTATCTGAATGTCGATTCGGGAACACTGAATCCGTTCCGGCACGGCGAAGTGTTTGTGCTGGACGACGGGATGGAATGCGATATGGACCTGGGTACCTACGAACGATTGCTGGATCAGGATTTGGCTCAGGCCAACTTCACCACGAGCGGACAAATATTTACAAAAGTACTGGAAAAAGAACGGCACGGCGATTATCTCGGCCGAGATGTGCAGATGATTCCACACGTAACAGGCGAAGTAAAACTGCGACTGCGAGAACTGGCGGTAAAAAGCAATTCGGATGTGGTGTTCGTTGAAATCGGCGGGACGGTAGGAGATGTCGAAAACGCATACTATATCGAAGCTCTGCGGGAACTGGCATACGAAGAAGGGCCGAACTCAGTGTGCTTCGTGGCGTTAACCCAGATACTGGAGCCGAAAACACTGGGAGAACAAAAATCAAAGGCGGCACAACTCGGCATCAAACGACTAATGGAAATGGGAGTACAACCGCATATCATCGCGTGTCGGGCAGCTAACCCGGTAACAAACAAAGTAAGGCAGAAGATAGCACAATATACCAATGTGCCGTTAGATCGTGTTTTCAGTATGCACGACTGCGAAAGTATATATGTCATACCCAGTATGCTGCGAGAGCTTGG
>DAOVXR010000140.1 GCA_030636065.1 Sedimentisphaerales bacterium
ACCGACCTGGTGGTCTATGGCGAAAACCCCGGCGGCAAACTTGTCAAGGCGGAGAAATTGGGTGTGGAGACGATGGCAGCAGAAAAATTTTTGGAAGTGTTCTATAAATAAGAGTTAATTATGGCAAAATTGCGGATGTCGTGGCCGAATCGGATTACACTGGGGCGGATATTTATGACCGGTCCGTTTGTAATCGCGATGCTGAATATCAATGAGCCGCAGTATCAGCCGTGGGCACGGTATGGGGCGATGGCGGTTTTTGTCGTCATCGCCATTAGCGACGCTCTGGACGGCTACATGGCACGGCGCAACCATAGCGTTACCATGTTAGGCACGTTTCTGGACCCACTGGCAGACAAGCTGTTGATTACCTGCTGCTGTCTGCTGCTGGCAGCCAAAAATACCGCTGTGCCAAATATGGAACTTCCCGACTGGGTGGTTGTGCTAATCATCGGCAAAGACCTCTATATCACATTGGGGTTTGTCGTTATCTACCTGATTACCTCAGAAATGAAAATCGCTCCGGTAACGATGGGCAAGGCCTGCACCGCACTGCAAATTGCGATGGTTTTTGCCATCCTGTTATGGCCGGACGCTGAGGGGCTGTTTCCGGGATTTTCATACGTAGTCCGGTTTTTGTGGTTGGCGGCGGCAGCGTCGGCAGTGGCAAGCGTGATTATCTATACCCGCAAAGGAACCCAGTATCTAAACCAATTCGAACAACAGATGATGAAAAATAAGGGCAAGTAAATTAACCAAAGTTTTACAAAAGCCTTGAAATAGTGTATAATTACTCGTTGGGTATGTACAAACCGTTGAAACGGTTGATGGGAAAATTTATGTGTTTCAGCAGTATTGAAAGTGTGATAGCCGATCTGAAGGCCGGAAAAATGATCGTGCTGGCCGATGACGAAAATCGTGAGAACGAGGGCGATTTGGTCTGCGCAGCGGAAAAAGTTACGCCCGATATAGTAAATTTCATGGCCACGCACGGGCGAGGGATGATATGTCTGCCGCTGACAAACGAAAAGTGCGACAGTTTGCAACTTCATCCGCAGACCGGCAACAATACGGCACCCCTGCAAACCGCGTTCACGGTAACAATCGACGCGGCAGCGGGCGTTACGACAGGTATCTCGGCTGCCGACCGTGCCCAGACGATACAACAGTCGATTCGTGACGATTGTCGGCCGGGCGAGTTGGTGCGGCCCGGTCATATATTCCCGTTGCGGGCATGCGATGGAGGTGTGCTGGTGCGGGCGGGCCAAACAGAAGGGTCAGTTGACCTGGCACGTTTGGCGGGACTAAAACCGGCAGGGGTAATTTGTGAGATAATGAACCCCGACGGGACGATGGCACGAGTACCGCACTTAATTGAGTTCTGCAAAGAACACAACCTGAAAATGACGACAATAGCGGCCCTGATCGAATATCGAATACAACGCGAAATGCTGGTTAAGCGAATCGAAAGCGTGGATTTACCAACCGATTGCGGAGTGTTTCGACTGATCGGATACGAAACATTAGTAGATAATAACACGCACCTGGCACTGTGCAAAGGGGACGTAGGCAAAACAGACAAAAACGGCAATGTAATTCCGCAAAAAAATACCGTGCTGGTAAGAGTACATAGCGAATGTCTTACAGGCGATATTTTTCATTCGCTACGATGCGATTGCGGTGATCAGTTGCATGAGGCGATGCGCCGAATCGAAAAAGCCGGCCAAGGCGCGATTATCTATCTGAGGCAGGAGGGTCGGGGGATCGGGCTGGCGGCCAAGCTGCAGGCCTATCATCTGCAGGATATGGGGATGGATACAGTACAGGCCAATGAATGGCTGGGCTACGAAGCGGACAAACGAGATTACGGTATCGGAGCGCAAATCTGCCGCGATCTGGGACTGCACAAAATAGAAATAATGACCAATAATCCCATCAAGACCAATCGACTACAAGTATATGGTATTGACGTGGTCAAACAAATACCAATAGAAATACCGACCACCGAACACAACCGCCGTTATATGAAAACAAAACGCGATAAAATGGGGCACTTGCTCCGCGATGTATAAAGCTACCGCGAAAGAGGTGGCATAGCCACTTTTTCTGTTCTGCATGGATGGCAAACCACGCTCCCGTTGGTCGCTATCCGAAATGGTAGAATTGCAAGATTGGAACAGATTTTAACATAGGAGAGAGAATAAAACGAAAACTCAAAATATATTACGTTTCCTGGTTTATGTGATGATTTTCATATGTCCACTTGGCGGGTGTCGGCATGTTCCCATAGGCTCGAAGAAAGGGGGCGATATACAACCGAAGCAGGGATTTCAGCCAACAAAAGTAATTCTACAGGCATCGTTCACTCATATCATACCAAAACAAACAAAAGCGAATCAGGCAGGGCAGATAGAAACATACATAAGGCTGACAGACCAGTTCGGCGATCCGCTAAAAGCGCTTGGGCGATTCCATTTCGAGTTGTTCGAATATCGGCAGGCAGCCTCCGATCCGCGGGGGCGACGCTTTTCCATAAACGGGGTTCAAAAGTTCGACCTGACTGAAATTGACGCCAATCAACAACATTGGGACAGCATAACAGGTAATTATCGATTCACCCTGAAGCTGCCCAACACACCGGACGGGCCACCGAAAACAATAGCGGTACAGGTTACTTTCTCGGCCGATTCCGGTCTTCGGCTGGAAGGAATTCTGGTCGTAGCACAAAGAAAATAACTGGTAACCGTGTTATCATCACTTAGAGCAGTTTCAACTCTATGATTTTTGCACCTTCTATCGGGTTGTCGCTTTAACTACTCAACGCCATTGAGCCAGTAGTTCGCAAAGTCTGCAAAATCTATCATATCAACCTTATTGTCGTAATTAGTATCAACCGCTGAGTATTTTCTCAAGAGCGGACATATCTGGTCTTCTTCAATATTCCAGACGGTTATCAAATCCCACCCGGCATCTAAAAATGTGCTTACCGTTTTCATCTCAGCGGTGGTCTTGCCTGTTCCGCCGGCACTGGTGCTTTGGCCGGAAGTTTCCGTATCCCAAAAGCAGTCGTTGACGGTGCCATCATAATCGATTCCGCACAGGCCGCCGACATTACTCCCTCCTGTAACCGAGCCGCCGGCATAGCAGTTGCTTATGGTGCTGGTTTGATTACCTCCGCACAGGCCGCCGAGGTTGTAAGAACCAATAACCGAACCGGTGGCATAGCAGTTGATAATGGTGCTATTGATATTGTGTCCGCATAGGCCGCCAACGCCAGATACTGCTCCATCGGCATATCCAGTGGTATAGCAGTTGCTAATGATGCCGTCTTCATTGTATCCACACAGGCCGCCGAGATAAGAACTGCCTGTAACCGAACCGCTTGAATGACAATTGCGGATGATACCATGATTTCGCCCACACAGACCGCCGAGATAACAAGAACCCTCCACCGAACCAGTGGCATAGCAGTTGGTGATTGTGCCGTTTTGATTGTATCCACACAGACCGCCGAGATAATAAGCATAATCCGCGCTGATGATATTGCAATCTTTTATGCCGAGATTTTTGACTTCTGCATCAGAACCATAAATTTTGCCGAACAGGCCGAGATAACTATTTGGATCTGCGACGATTTCGATGCTAAGATTGCTGATTGTATGGTCATTACCATCAAAGATGCCCGTGAACACCGTGCCCTGAAATTTATTGTAAAAACCTGAAGTACTCGGTGCGATGACGGCGTTGGTATAAGTTATTCTGCCGCTTAGAGCCGGGTCAAGGTCTATATCGCAATCAAGCCTGGTACAATCATCCCAGTAATTCGGATCAGAGGCAAACTCATCAAAATCATCGAAATCCTCTATCAGATATGGATAAGCCTCCGAACCATCGGTCAGCGGCTCAGTACCTGCCCCCATATCACCGTTAACAGCAAAAACTGTAGTTGAAAAAACTGCCGATATAATCGCTGCTGTCAATACTGTAATACTTTGTCTTCTCATCACTCCTCCTCCTTAAAATTTCCATTAAAACCAAACAACAACTCAAACATCTTAACTCCCATCCCACAATAACAGATAAAGACCGTTAAAACAAGCAAAAACTGTACCTATGGCGGCAATAGTACCGAACACACTAAAACTAATTTGTAACCGTTCACGCTTTTTATCCGCCTGTGGCGGACTTTCTTTCGCCCTTTCAGGGCTTTATAGTCAAACGGCGGGCGTGGTCCGGCCGACTTAAGAACCCCCGCCCCAGCCTTCGCTGGGACATGCTTGACAGTAGGGGCTGGGAATACGGCTCAAAAATAATATCTTATCCGCAATTCTATTCTGTAATCATTCAGTTTTTCTCCGAACTCGGTGTATGAGTCCCCGACAAGAAAGGTTGTTTTCAGTCGAAGGTCCAGATTTTTGACGCCGGTGTACGAGAATTCGGGGCCAACGGAAAGGCTTTTGTCATCGATGTTATATATTCCTGTTAACGAGGGCGTGAAATATAATATATCAAAAGGCTCTTTCTGGCTGGCGCGTAAATAGAGATAGTCTCGCATGGGATTTTTTCTATTATAATTTCCTCCCGCTACGTTCGATGCTTTTTGTAAAAGAGAATCGTCACCTGAAATAAGATACGTATCGTAACCGGTGTCTATGAACGAAAAATAGTCTGTCATTTCGCTCCGGGCAAGGCCTGTCGCATCATGAAAATACTCGAAGATATATGTCGTATCCGATCCGGTCAGGTATCGCAGGCCAAACAGGCAGCTTGTTGCATCATACTTTTTATCGAAGACTGTCCCGTTACCATCGATGAAACTTTTCTTGTGGTCATTGACGAACGCAAGCTCTCCGTGTATCTCAAAATTAGAGGTGATGTTCCTGGAAAAATCCATCCCGTATCGGCTTGTCTTGCTTCCGCCCGTAAGAAAAACAAAGTCAATATCCGTGTCATAAAGCAGAAAATACATTTTTCCCGCAATATTCAAGCGGTTAACTTTTCCGAAATCGTCATTCAGATGGTCATAAACAGGCATCAAAACCGGTGTGAAAGAGAACGTTTTTAAATGGCTGTCAAAACTCTTAATGTAATCCGCAGACACCACTACAAAGCCTTCACGGGCAAGTTCGGGGTCGTCGGGGTCTTTTGGTCTGTCCAGAAACGCCATAGGGTTCCAGGCGTATCCCTTGCCCCATTTTAATGTTTTTTTGCCTATATTAAAATTAAACGCTGACGACGGCCTTAATGACATATAGCCTTCATAAAGTGTCGTCTCTTCCGAGCATCCG
>DAOVXR010000182.1 GCA_030636065.1 Sedimentisphaerales bacterium
AACATGAAGAAAAACTGACCTTCGCGGAAAAACGGGGTATCCAGGGGATATTACTTGAAAATATGCTGATTAAGCCGGAATGGGACGTGGTGGTGGACTGTACCGGCTCGCCGGACGGCTTTGCCACGGCCTGTCAGTTAGTACGGCCACGCGGCAAACTAATACTCAAAAGCACCTGGGCAACCGACAGACAATCAGCAACTGACGATACGCCGATTGATCTTTCGCCATTAGTAATAAATGAAATTACACTAATCGGCTCACGCTGCGGACCGTTCGCTAACGCGATCAACGCCCTGGCGGCCCAGCAAGTGGTAACTAACGGATTGATAACCTCACGGTTCAAACTTGCCGACGGTGTTAGAGCTATGGAAGCGGCGAAACAATCGAACCAGATCAAAGTTGTGTTGCAAGTGAAATAAGCGAATGAAATCGCTACACGGGGTGTACCTCCCATCTTAAAGCACCTTCCACTTTATGAAATAGCCGTGTTCAGTCGCGTAATCCGATCTTTGAAATGCCGGAAGGCTTCGTAGCCTATGCGTTTGTCGAGGGTGGGCAGGATGGAGTTATTGTGCAGTAGTGGTTCGTCGGGGTCGATGCCGTAATCATCGCAGGCAACGTCAAACAGTTTTGTGCCGGGGATGGGGGAATATTGGCAAAGGCGAATCTTTACGCCAAGATCATGCACCACCTGAGCGGATTGTTCGATTTCGTTCATACTCTGGCCGGGTAGTCCCGTAAGTATATACGCCTCTAATTGCGACGGTCGATAGCCGGCACGAATGAGATGTTCGATAGCGCGGCGGAAGTCGCGGTCGGTTACCTTACCATCACTTGCCTTCTGCCAGCGGGCTGCTGTATCAGACGATTCATAGCTGAGCCGGACCATCTCGAAATGATTAGCGTACATCAATTCTGCAATTTCCGAAGTAATGAAACGGCAATGAAGGCCGTTAGGACAATAAAAACGTAGTGGCAAATCCAACTCCCGTAGTCGGTGTAATATAGGAATGATATGGTGATCCGCATTGGCCAAAAGAGCGTCATCCATAAAAGCGATATTGTAACGGGGACGGTTATCGCCAGGTAAAGAAAACAAAGAAAGCATCTGGTCAATAAATAATTCCGGCTCCATCTGCCGCAGTTGAGGTTGCAGCAACCGTCCGGCACAGTAATCACAATTAAACGGACAGCCGAGACTTGTTATCAGAGTAAGATAGTCGAGCCGGCTGTAAAGATCATACGCCGGGGTGGGCCAGGCGCTAAATTCATCGCATATTGTGCTATAGTTCCTGTTTTGCCGGGTCAGTTTGTCAAGCCATTTCAGTTCGGGCAGAAAACCATTTTGAGTGAAAATCACATCAGGCGCACAAACCCGTTTGGCATGTTCGGGACACAGTCTGGCATATACCCCACCCAGCGCGACAGGAATATCAGGCATTATCCGCCGAATATGCTCGATAATCTCAACTACACCGGGATACCAATAGGTCATCATGCTTGTAACAATCACGGCTGCCGGTTTGTTTTCCCGGTATTCATCGGTGAGAAGCTCCGTAAGCATGTCGGACGGCATACCGTAACGACTATAGTTACGCGGTATGTGCCGCAGACATTTCGGTCGGTCGGTAATCTCGTTGTGGTACTTGCCTGTGCCGTTGGGTTTGACGCGGGCCGGGCCGAAACGAGCCGACAATTCAGGATGGCCCCGATCAAGTGTGTCGAGTAGCCGAATATCATAACCGGCCTTACGCAAAAAGGCGGCGAGATACAGCAGTCCCAGCGGCTTACTGAATAAGTCGTAAGCCGCGAAATCGTAAATCGGCGGGTTGATCAATAATACGTTTTCAGACATACCTTCAGTGTAGCGGTTCTATTGGAGCGTAGCAAGAACTGTAACCCGGTTGGAATACCATAATAGCATTTTTGAGCGACCACATAGGGTCGCCCCTACTTTGCATAAGCCACGCGGAAAGGTGGCACCTGTCGGCTTGAACACTTGCGGACGAGACAGGCGGTTGTTACAATCGGTTTTGCATAAAGACAATTCGCGAAGTGTGCTTATTCTAACAGGAGTTTTGTGTAAGTTTGACGCCAGCATCAAAAGATTAAAGTGGTGCGATTTCATCGGCACCCTACTTAACTGACGGAGAGAAATTGTGATAGTTCTGGCGATCATGCTGATGGCGAGTCTGGTTTTGCTTGCAGGCGCTCGTTTCTATGCGCCCCTTATCGGCCGAGTGTTGGGCGAGCAGCCGGAGCGGATAACACCGGCGGTAGCGGTCAACGACGGACGCGATTATGTTCCGACACATACGGCGGTGGTGTTCGCCCATCATTACGCCTCAATCGCGGGGGCAGGGCCGATCATCGGGCCGGTGCTGGCGATTCTGTACGGGTGGGGGCCGGCGTTGTTGTGGATTTTGGTTGGCGGCGTATTACTTGGGGCGGTACACGACTACGTTGCCACTTTCGTAACCATGCGCGAAGGCGGGAAAAATCTTACAATCGTGGCTCGTCGCTATATCGGGCCAGGCTCCTTTATAATGATGCTGGTAATACTGGTGGCGATTCTGGTGTTGGTGTGCGCTGCGTTTCTGGACCTTTCAGCTACGGCGCTGACATCGGAGGTGGCTCTGTCGGACCTGGGCCTGGAAAAGGGTCAAACCATGTTTCGGGAAGTAAGCATTGTCAACTCACACACAGGCAAAAGTGAGCCGCACGCGGTCATAGGCGGGATCGCCTCCACCTCAGTGATAGTTATTACCGCCTGCTCGCCGTTAATGGGGTTTCTGTACCTGAAACGGAAATGGCCGGTATGGGTCTGCTCATTACTGGCTATCGGAATTTGCGTCGTCTCGATCCTCATCGGTCTGAAATGGCCGATGGCAGTGGCGCCTTCGACATGGAAACTGATGATAAGCGGCTATGTTCTCCTTTCGGCAGGTGTGCCGGTCTGGCTGTTCCTGCAAAGCCGCGATTTTATCAATGTCCATATTCTGTATGTCGGGATTGTCTTTCTGTTTATTACCCTGCTGGTAGCGGCCGTACGGGGCGGCGGTGAGATGGCGGGGGCGGCGGCGACAGCGATCCCAATGAATAACTGGTCTGAAGCGACAGAAAAACTGGGGCCGGGCTGGCCGGTACTGTTTATTACTATCGCATGTGGGGCTGTAAGTGGTTTTCACAGTTTGTGCGCCGGCGGTACTACCTGCAAACAACTCAACAACGAATCGGCAGCGCGGCACGTAGGATATTACGCCATGCTGCTTGAAAGCTTTCTCGCTGTATGTGTGGTCTGCTGCCTGCTTGTCGGACTCTCACTGTCCGGCTACGAAAGTTACTGCCATCCAGCTATGGGCAAGGGTAACGCGGTACTCACCTTCGCAATGAGTGTCGGCCATACCGCCCGCGCAGCGTGGGGGCTGCCGGTGGCGGCCGGGGCGCTGGGAGCAATGCTGCTGTTGGAAGGATTCCTCGTAACGACCCTCGATACGGCCATCCGACTCACACGCTATATGATCGAAGAAGGCTGGGCCACGTTCTTCGGCCGCTATGATGTCTTCGCCCAGGCCGGGCCGGGCCATGCGGACCGAACGAAACAGGCGACTGCGTCGCCGCGTGAAACAGTCGAACTGTCCGGTGCCGGCGGGCTGAGCATCGAAGAGCCGTTTCCGGCGGAAAAGACGCAGGCCGATGAGATAATTCAGACCAGCGGCATACTGCGATTTCTTTTGCGAACACTGAAATATTATTGGGTTAATTCAGGTATCGCCGTGGCTCTGATGCTGTTGTTAGGGTGGGGGCAGGGATATAAAGTATTATGGAGCATCTTCGGTTCGGCGAACCAGTTGCTGGCGGCGCTGGCACTGCTGGTGGGTACAACGTGGCTGATGAGACATAAACGAACTATCTGGTACACTCTAATACCGGCACTGTTTATGCTGGTAACCTCATTGACTATGCTGATTCGGCTGCTGGTAGTGAAATATATTCCGGGCGTACTGGAACATACGGCTGGGATGATGCCACTGCTGATCGCCGATGTGGTGGTGCTGGGGATGACGGGCGGTATTATTATTATGATAGTCCGGCGATGGGCCGGAAATAAGTAGAGGGTGAAAAGTGGATGGTGGAGGGGCGTGTTGGCCTCAAGTCTGAACAGTGGGCCACGAAAATGCCTCGACTTCAAGCTACCTGATGTGGTATAATCCAGCCACGTGGTGTAATGGACCAATGTGTTACGCTTGAAAGTTGAATCCGCCGCGAAAGATAAAGGGAAAAAGTAATGACAAAAATACGAGTTAAATATCAGGTTGTGGTGTTGTTGTTGGTGTTTTGTCTGTCAGGTATAGCGGCAGGGCAGGAGCCGGCGAAAAAACAGACAGAAGACGAAAAAATAAAAGAGGTCGTCCAAAAGTTTGCCCGGTATGCCCAACAGCTTCCGGGCTTCAGCGTTACTGTTGCTTCCATCATACATATCGATAACAGTCCGCTGATGCAAAAGATGCGTGAAGAGTTTTCAGTCGCTATG
>DAOVXR010000065.1 GCA_030636065.1 Sedimentisphaerales bacterium
CAGACAACCAAATTGCCCCGACCCTCCGGCCGAAACGGCCCCAATTTGGCTGTCTGCCCAAACGATTTTTCTCTCGATTTTTACGCAATTTCAATCATTTTGACATTTGTTGTTGTTGCACTTCAGATTAAAATTCGGGAATGGAAACGCTTAACCCATTCTTCGACTGGCTTCTGAAAACGAGCTTTCAGGCAAGTCTTTTAATTGGCCTGATCCTTCTGTTACAGGTTCTCCTGCGCAGCAGGCTACCGGTTCGATGGCGATATAGTTTGTGGCTGATATTGCTGATCCGGCTGGCCCTGCCTTGGGCGCCCCAGAGCAGCGTGAGCCTTTTCAACCTGTTGCCGCGTGATGTTGGGAGCCTTGTTGCCCCTTTCTCTGCCGAGCCGTCCGCAAATGTGGATGCGGACAGAGAATCCGTCAGGAGCGATTTCGCCCTTTCCGATATATTCGATAGCACAGAGGATACAGCCGCCATAAACGACAGCAAATCAATACCCGTTTCGGATAAGCACACAATACCACAGGAGCTTCCGGACTCGTCCATTTCCGCACATTTACAATGGACGCGGTTATTGCCCTTGGCCTGGTTTGCCGGCGCGGCGGTACTGGCAGTTTATGTACTGGCAACCAACTTCCGTCTTTGGCGTATTGTCAAAGCCAGACGGCCACTGACAGAAAAAAAGGTTCTCGATCTGCTGGAGGACTGCAAGGCGCAGATGAGTGTTCAGACCATTCTCGGTGTTGTGCAAACCGATAGTATCAAAAGCCCCGCCCTTTTCGGTTTTATTCGGCCGCGACTGCTGCTGCCGGAAGGGCTGATCGAATCAGTGAACCCTGCCGAACTGCGTTATATCTTCCTCCACGAACTGGGCCATCTGAAACGTTACGATATATTACAGGGCTGGCTGATGGCCGCGTTGCAGGTGCTTCACTGGTTTAATCCGCTGATCTGGCTGGCGTTCCACCGCATCCGCGCCGACCGGGAACTGGTCTGCGACGCGATTGCTATGGGAACCATGAAATCGGACGAACCACCTCAATACGGCCGAACTATCGTTAATCTTCTGGAACGGTTTTCCCGGACGCAATATCTGCCGAGCATGGCCGGGATATTGGAAAACAAGGCGCATCTGAAAAGGAGAATTACTATGATCGCGAAATTCCAAAAAAGTACAAAGAAAGCAACTGTTGCGGCTGTGATTTTAACATTGGCATTGGGTTGCCTGGTATTAACAAACGCCCATGCATCATCTGAAACAAAAAAAGAAATAAGACAGGAGGAAATTAAGAAAATTATTGAACAATCTGTATTAACTATTTCCACCTGCGCTGCGACCGACCCGCGTGTGGGGACGTCCCTGGAATCTCTTAAAGGGCTTGAAGATAAAGCTGTAGTTAAAGAATTGGTAAAATTCCTGGACTCGGACAAGAACACCATAAGGCGTTCGGCACTCTATATTCTTTGGAAAGGAAACTTCAAAAGTATCGAACCTGCCGTATCTGTTCTCCAAAAACTCTGCTCGCATAAAGAGGAATATACTCGCGGTATGGCTGCGATCTCGCTTGGCGCGAACAAAATAAACCTGAGTTTTGACACACTTTCTAACATGACGTTGAATGATTCCAATGCTTATGCTCGCCGATGCGCGGCTTATGCCCTGGGTCTGATGGGCCAATCCAAAGCCAAACCAATTCTTGAAAAGGCACTTAAGGATTCAGACTTTAATGTACGAAACAATGCCGAGGCGGCACTGACGATGCTCTCGCAAGTAAGTCGGAAAGTGCCTGTGCGTAATTTCGAGGTCACCAGCCACATTGATTCCCGTGGCCATAAAGTGGATAAAGTCGATTATCCGTTTGTGAATGATCCCGACGTAATCGGGGTATGGAAAAGCGTTGATCTCATAGAAAATATTGGAGACTTCAACCCGGATGTTAAACAGTGGAAAGGTGGCGAATTATATCTAAAGCAACTCGTTATTCAACCCGACGGTAGAACAGCCAAATCCTGGTGGACCTGGACGAAAGGTTTAATATTTCATTCCGGCGATAAAACCGCAAGTCGATATATCCTGAAAGAATTGTATGGCTCAATTTATATGTTTTTCGAGTGGAAAAGCGGCGATTATACCATCAGGCATAGAAAACCCAAGTATTATGTACTCAAAAAAGAAAAAGACACGGCTACATCAAGACCAATACCAAGAGCAACCACCAAATCGAGTCTGCCACGTGTAATCAGCACCAAGCCCACGGCTTTCGCCAACAATGTATCACCATTATTGAAAAAGATAACGGTTACGTTTGATCAGGAAATGATGGACGGCAGTTGGTCATGGACCGGCGGCGGAGATACTTATCCTGAACTAACAGGAAAGATATTTTACGACCGTGATAAAAAGACCTGTACCATGCCGGTAAAACTTGAGCCGGGCAAAGTATATTGGGTTGGTATCAACAGTCCCAGCCATAAGAACTTCAAAACGCCCAGACGCGTACCCGCCCAGCGCTACGTGATTCTATTTGCCACGAGAGATAAAAACGGCAAACCCACGCCCATACCGGAAAATTACCTGGCAAGAGCCCGACAAATCAACTCGCGTGTGCCGGTACCAAGAACGCCGGCTAAAAAATCACTTTTAGAAGACCTGCAGATCAAACCGCTCGATACCTATATCGTTGCTTTCAAGGCCGTACCCCCATTTGACCCTCGCATACCAGAAGAGCTTCTCGATGCCTTCAAAGAAAAACTTTTTGGCGGCGTGAGTGTTCATCATTTCCGGACTACCATGGAAGGTAGCGAACTGGTGGGCCTGATATGTGTGGACGGCCCAGCCGGTGCCAGGCAAATTGAAGATATGCTCAGAAAACGAAACGACCGACTGCTGTTTATCAACTACATAAAAGCCACGCCTGAAAAACTCCGGATACTTTATAATATTGCCAACGAGTCTCCGGAGCGTACTGAAAGTCTAAAGAAGGTTACCGATGCTGAAAGGAGAGCCGCGGAATTGCTCAGCAGCAAGGCATGGAGACTGTGGCGGGAGAGAAAACTGCCACAGGCAGAGGATATGTTCAAAAAGGCCCTTGATAAAGACCCCACCAACTCAAATGCCTGGAACGGCCTGGGCTGGTCGCAGTTTAATCAAGGCATGCAATTAAACGCCGAAGAAGCGTTTGAAAAATGCCTGAAGATCGAACCAGAACACGCCGCGGCCCTGAATGGACTCGGCTGGATCGCCAAAGGAGGAGGCAAAACCGATGAGGCGATCAGTCATTGGGAAAAGGCCGTCAAGGCCGTTCCGACTGCTACCGCGGCATTAAGTGGTTTGACTCAAACCTTTATGGAATTGAAGCAATATGACAAGGCTGTAAAATATTACCAGATGTGGCTGAAAGTCGAACCGGATAACGCCGACGCAAAAGCAGGCATGAAAAAGGCAAAGGACAAACTTAAACATTAAGGCCGTGGGTGGTATTTTTTATGGATATTTTTCAGACGTTGTTGATCGACATGGGTATAGATTTGAGTTGTGGTAACATCGGCGTGGCCGAGCATCTCCTGTACGCTGCGAAGGTCGGCGCCGCCGGCCAACAGGTGTGAACCAAAACAGTGACGCAGTGTGTGAGGGCTGACGTTTTTCGGCAGACCGGCTTTTATTGCCGCTTTGCGGACGATCCGCCATACCTCAATCCGACTCAATGGCCGAGCTGTCCGCGAAACGAAAACATTATCTACAGCGCGTTTCTCTCCGATGAGTTTCGGCCGTAACTTTTTTAGATATTCCCGCAGCATAGCAAGTGCAGTTTCGTGAACGGGTATGATTCGTTCCTTGTTGCCCTTACCAAAGCAACGCAGATATTCGATCTGGAAATTAACGTCCTCAATCCGCAAACCGGCGATTTCCGACGCCCGCATCCCTGTCGCGTAAAGTAACTCCAGCAATGCCCGGTCCCGCAGAAAAAACGCGTCTTCCGGGTCTGTCGCGGTTATCAGGTCGATAGTTTTTTGTTTGCTGAGAACTTTCGGCAGCCGCTGCCAGGTCCTCGGAGTCTCCAATACGTTGCAGATGTCCCGGTCAATCATGCCAAAAAGCGTGTGATAACGCATAAACATTCGTACTGTTACGAGGTGTCGGGCGATACTGCTTGAAGCAAGCTGTTCATTCGCGAGAAAACGCGCATAACGCTGAATATTCAGAGGATCGACCGACCGCGGATCATCAAGATGATTATCAAGACAAAAAAGTGAGAAACGATGCAGATCACGGCGATAAGCAAGTATAGTATTGTCAGCCAGGCCACACTCAATTGATAGATAATCAAGAAAAGGCTTGATCTGTGTGATGGGCCAACTATTTACTTTGGCCCTGGGCATTTTCGGCTCCGACAGCTACAGGTTCCAGCTTGTCCTGGCTTATCTCCATGTATATAGGACACATCATATAGTGGTTTGTGCAAAGGTTGAACGCCTCATCCAGTTTATTCATGTTGAGGTGCTCGCTGCAATGCGGATTATCAGAGTTAAGGAAAGGACAATTCATAATTCGTTCCTCATAGTGGATGCAACCGCCAAAAGTCCGAAAAACGCCGCAAAAACAACGGCAACGCTCCAAAATTGAGGGGGTAAAGTACTTTTGACGCTGGCGTCATAATCGGCGTTTTATCAGGCATATACTCCCTTATCGGCAAGGGAATCGGAATTTGTTCAGATAATACAAGAAACGATAGAAATGAATGTAACAGCCTGATATATAAGTGGTTACAGGCGATCTGGCTCAGCCGCAACCGTCTGTTTCAGAAGCTCCAATACGCGGCTGACCGGTACTCCGAAGTTTGTCCCGGAAAAACCCTTCATAAGTGCCGTATTTATGGCTACTACCTTGCCGTCCTGACCGATTACCGGCGCACCGGAGCCGCCAACGGCTGTTGGAGCATCGTATAAAACCCTGCCGGCGTTGACCCGGCCGCACATGCCGCGTGTGGCGGTTGGCTGAATCAAACCCCGTCGTGCCATTTTCAGCGCCACTTCTTCGAATGTAGCGCCTCCATTACCCACAATCCGGTCGAGTTCACTTCTTTTCATCCGCGCCAGCAGTAAATCGAATCCGGTCGGATACCCCAGCACAATGACCGTCTGGCCCACTTTCAAGTCGTCCGGCTCACCGGCACAGGGCAGTACAGGAACCGCACTGCCGCCGAGCCGACTATGCAATATAGCTATGTCTTCCTCCTCGTCCACGGTCTTGACCGTCAGGTCGAACGGGTGAGCCTGGCCGGGGAAAAACGCCCGGAATAAAAGCATCTGGGGCTTGTAACCAGCCTGCAAAACAGCCTGATACTCATCGCTGAACCGCCAAGGCTCAGTTACATGCCTGTTAGTAGCAATATAACCACGCCGATCTATAAGGAAACCGGTGCCGCTGTATTGTACCACCAGCGGCGGACCCGCCCCTGTCGCACTCAAGGCCATGACCCCGGCGTTCTCTGGGCCGTCTATCGCTTCTTCCGGTCGCCTCAGGGGCTGTCCCGTTTCAGGATCGATAAACATATACTCGCCCTGAATCAGGCAGACTCCGTTACAAAGCTCGGCTTGCTGAGTGATATACAAACTGTTTTGCCGATTAACATGACGCTGAAGTTGTACCAGATGATGAACCAATTGACTCGCGTCGCGGGCATTATGTTGGACTATCCGCTGATTAGCGGCTTTCAGCTCTCGAACCTGATAGTGCATCCTCAACGACAGAAGCCCCAAAACCATCAGTCCCATAATAAGTGTTGCCGAGAGGGTTCGGTTAACCGATTTATGGGTTGTTGTGCTCTTTTTGACTGTTTCAGACCAATTCAATGCTCAAATCCTGTAATATTAACGCATATTCCACTTAGTCCGGACAGCATGGGCCGAAGCCCATCCTGCATAGTGAAAATATCGGCATAATCAGTCTGGATATTTTGTGGCTTTTCGAGTAAAAAGAGAAATGATGCAACCGCCAAAAGTCCGGAAAATATCGCAAAAACAATGCCAACGCCCCAAAATCAAGGGGACAAAATACTTTTGACGCTGGCGTCAAGAATGTGGGAAGCCGTTGAAACGGTTAGGTATGAATATACAGTTTGGGAGAATGGTAAAATGACGGAAAGAAAAAAAACTTCGCCTGTGAACAAAACCAACACTCAACTCAATCGCCGAGAGTTTATCGCGGGGACCGGCGCGGCTGCCCTGTCTTTTACGGTGATGAAACCGGAACTCGTTCGTGGCGCAGCGGCCAACTCGAAAATCAAACTGGGCCTTATCGGCTGCGGCGGCCGGGGAACCTGGATTAGCAACCTGTTTCAAAAACACGGCGGATATGAAATCGTCTCCGTCGCGGATTACTTCCAGGGCAGAGTAGATAAATGCGGTGATAAATGCAAGGTGCCCCCCTCTCGCCGCTATACCGGTCTGTCGGGCTATAAAAAGCTGCTGGAAGATAAATTGGACGCGGTGGCCATAATTACACCGCCATACTTTCGTCCCGAACAGGCAGCCGCGGCCGTTGAGGCTGACTGTCATGTCTATGCCGCCAAACCTGTCGCTGTTGACGTACCCGGTAGCTATAGCATTGCCGCCAGTGCTAAAAAAGCTGCCGCTAAAAAACTCTGTTTCCTCGTCGATTTCCAGACCCGCTCCGATAAGTTTTACAGTGAGGCTGTCAAACGCGTCCATAATGGCGCAATCGGTACAATAGCGTTTGGCGAGGCAACGTATCATTGCAACCGCCTGAGCAGCGATGTCAAACCCGGCGACCCGGAACCGGAGGCACGTCTGCGAAACTGGGTATTCGACAAGGCCCTTTCCGGCGACATTATCACAGAACAAAACATCCATGCCCTTGATGTTGCCAGTTGGATTATGAACAAACCGCCGCTTTATGCTTTTGGGTCCGGAGGGCGAAAAGTCCGTGTCGATGTCGGTGACTGCTGGGACCACTTTGCGTTGCTGTTTCAATATGCCGACAATGTGGGTATCACCTTCAGTTCCCGTCAGTTCAACGGACACGACACAAAACCCGACGGGATAAGAAATCGAATGTTCGGCGATAAAGGGGTCCTTGAAGCCCAGTATGGCGGACAAGTTATTATTCGCGGTAAAAATTTCTATCGCGGCGGAAAATGCCCGGCTATATATAAGGGTAGCGTCATCACCAATGTCGCCACGTTCCACAAAGATATTGCCGAAAGCCGCTACGACAATTCAACGGTTGCTCCCAGTGTCCGGAGCAATCTGGTAACCATCCTCGGCCGTACCGCCGCCTATCAGAAGCGACTGGTAAGCTGGGAAGAAATTGTCAACAGCAAAGAAAAATATGTTGCCGACCTGAAAGGACTCAAGGCCTAATACCACAATTATGAATAAAAAACGAATGACTCGTCGTGAGATGCTTTCACGAAGTGCCGGTGCCGCCGGCGCTACTATAGCCGGCCTTACATTCACCGCCGGTTGTCAAAGTCTCTCAAAAAACACACCGAACTCCAACTTCGACAAAAAAGGATTCAAAATCGGAGCCTGCGACTGGACTCTGCGTAAACGGGGCGACACAGCAGCACTCGAAGTGGCCCGGCGTATCGGTCTCGACGGCGTACAGATAAGTATGGGATCCGTCAGGAACGATATGCACTTGCGCAAGCCGGAAATACAGGAAGCATACCGCCAGGCATCGAAAAAGTATAACGTTCAGATCGCGTCGCTGGCCATCGGTGAGTTGAACAAAGTACCTTACAAAAGCGACCCCCGCACCGATCAATGGGTATCCGACAGTATCGACGTCTGTCAAAAAATGGGAATGCAAGTCGTTTTGCTTGCTTTCTTCGGCAGGCACATCTGTGAGTTTCACGCCAAGGATTACAAAGACTTATACGGCAAAGGCTCAATCGATTTTCCGAAAGTCCGCCTCGCGATGGACGACATCGGCTACCGTGGCTGGATACATATGG
>DAOVXR010000139.1 GCA_030636065.1 Sedimentisphaerales bacterium
TTCACAAATCCGGCATCGGATTCAATTGTGGGCCGACACGCGAGAAATTAGAGATTATCTGTGAGTTGGTTGAGCAAAACCTCGAGCTGGCGGAAAATTGCAACAGGCAGGATAAATTTCGGCCTTGCGCCGCTTCCTATCTGCGCCGACTCATACGCAGTTGTCTCTTCGATCATACATTGGCGCCAGGTATTAAAAAGATACCAGAGCGTTTCCAGTACCTGTTCCATCCGGGTTACAAATCAATGATAGCGATACTGACCTGTTTCCCACGGGTTACCGCAACATTATTACATCTTATTTCCAGAATCGTAAGGATGCTGAACCTGCGACGACGCGTGGTGCCGCGGCCTGTGAAGAAGTAGAGGGCAGAGGGTGGAGAGTCAAGGGTAGGGAGTGGGGAGCTTGGCCTTCTTTTCGGTTAAATACGTTCATTGTCGTTCAGCAGTTCGACATATGTATTTTCGATAGCCTTGATGTGCTTTGGGACAGAAAAATTCTCACAATAACACAAGGCCGCCTCCGTCAATTGGTCGCACATCTCACGATTATCGGCAAGTCTTTCGATACTGTACGCGATCTCTTTCGGGATGTTATCAGCAGGTACCAGTGCGGTTTCTTCGTTAGATACGAGTTCCGCCAGACCGTCCGCTGCCGAACAGACCAGCGGGATTTTCATGCTCATATATTCCAGGGCCACAATACCGAACGGCTCCTGTCGGGATGGAATTACGCCGATGTCGAAAGCGTTCATAACCTCGGAAACATTTTCGCGAAAACCGAGAAATCTAACGCAATCGGTAATGCCCAATCGCTCCGCCAGAGCCTCAAGAAAACAACGCTGAGGTCCCTCGCCCAGCATAATCAGCAGGTAACGCGGAGACTTTTTCAACAGCACTGACATGGCCTCAATCAACAGGTCCGGCCCTTTAACAGTATGAAGGCGCCCGATAAAACCAATAACTATATCCCGCGGCTCGATTGCCAGTTGGTTTCGGATACGCTGCCGTGCCTGCCGGTCGGGCGTAAAGGTCTCTAAATCCACAGCATTGTATATTATCCTGATCCGATTGGGATTTACTTTTATTCTATTGATCAGGCAATCGGCGGTAGCATGTGAATTCGCGATGATGAGCGACGCGCGGTGATGGAGCAGCCGTAAAAAAAACCTGTATATCGATGCCTTTATGCCTTTGCGAAAAACAGGGCCATGCTCATGAACGATAACTCGCACTTTGCTGAAATAGCCTGCCAGCAGACCACCGAGGATCGGTTTTTCCAGATGGGCATGGATAATATCGATGTGATATTTTTTGCACAGACGCAAAATGGTCAGAAATTTGCGAGGATCGTAATTTCGGTAAGGCAATTTTATTACATTACCTCGTATTGGTATGTCGATGTCCCGGCTCCTGAGCGGATAGACGAAAGTTTCAATTTTTCCGCAGTCGGCGTTTTCGGTTAAATATTTAACGGAAACCTGAGCGCCGCCCAGTTTAAGACTACCGATAAGATGCAATACTCTTATAGTCATTTTATGGCTCACAGACAAATCGGGCAAAGATGGTTTTGTACCGCTCGATTATCTTTTTTATATCGTGATGGTCTTCCACATATTTACGTCCGTTTCGGCCCGGTTCCATATAGCAGTCGTCGGCCAAAAGGTGTTTGACTGCCTCGCGCATCCGGGCAAACCGGCCGCCGCAACTTATACCGCAGGAATATTTATCCAGAAACCCGTCCGGGTCAACGCTAAGCGAGACAATAGCCGTGGCCCACTTGCAGGCCTGAATAAAAGTGTTGGGGAAGCCTTCCGAATCGCTGGTGTTGATTAGTAGCCTGGCCCGCTGGAAATAACCGTCAATTTCATGGAACGGCACACGCTGATGAAACTCAAGGTTGTCCACCTCTTTAGCCTGCCCGCACAAGTTGTCGTAATTATTGTCACCGGTGGCCCGCTGACAGATCATTACAAATTTTTCATCCGGAAATTCCCGTGCCAACTTAATAAACCTGTCAGGCCCTTTAACCTTTTCACTGCGGCCCACCCACAACAGGAATTCATGACGCATGCCGGATAATTCGGGCAGACGATGGCCATTCGGTATGACAACAGAAGAAACACCGATAGTACGCTGGAGATTGTCCCGGTCCGTATGGTTTTGAGTGAAAACGATCTCGGCCCGGCGCAAGGAACTCGCAAAGGCCCTGCCGAGAAAAAAATGTTTCTTAAGGTATGTTCCGTTACTCTCCAGCATACTGGCCGTGCGATACATAAAAGCCCGTTCATATTTCCTGCAAAAACGGGACACCAGCGACACACCGGGCGAAGCCGTCTTTATCAGATAAATATCGGCGTCTGCTCGTTTCAGTACTCGCCAGATATGTCGTGCGCCGGTCAGGGCGTTTTTTCGGAAATCCAGACTTTTGATAATCGTAACATTCTCGATGGTTTCCATCGCGGCCTGGCCGTAATCGGCGACGATAAAGCTGACATGGAATTGTTTGTCCCGGGCCAATTCGGTGGCAAGGTAATACAGGTCCACCTCCGCGCCGCCAAAAACACTCTCCACCCGCTGATTAAACAGCGGATATGCCTTTGGGGCAACAAAACAAACCTTAATAGTTTTAGGGTTAATATCCGAATTCACTTATTTTTGTTCCCAATTGTCGATCACGTTTTGATATTGATCGAGGTATTTCCGTGTTACCGCCGGCCAACCGAACATTTCAGTACGTCGGCGAGCGGCGTATGATAATTTTCGGCGAAGTTCTTCGGAGTCGATAAGTTTTTCTAATTGTCGGCGAATGGCCGCAGTGTCATGCGGCTCGACGAGCAGGGCGGCCTGGCCGACCACTTCCGGGCAGCCTCCGGCGGTGCTTGTAATAACAGCCATGCCGGCAGCCATTGCCTCGAGCAGGACAGTAGGAAAATTCTCGGCCTCAGAAGGAAAAATACAAATCGAGCCGGTCTCGAACAACCGCCTGAACCGCTGGTCGCCTCGATCAAGCCAACCCAGGAAATTTATCGGCGTTTCAGAGCCTTCGGCAATACGTTTCAACTCCGGCAGGAACGGCCCGTCGCCGACAACATTCACCGTCCAGTCAGGTGCTAACTGTTTAATCGCCTCAATAGCGTATTGAAATCCCTTGCGGGGCAGAAGGCGACTGCATAACAGAATACTTTTTTCTTTAGCGGCAGGCTCGAACATATCGGTATTAAAGCCGTTTGGTATTACCTTCACATTCGCGTAAGACGCCTGTTTGTGGATCAGACGTTTCAGCGATTCGCTGGGCGATATTATCAGCGGAGTTCGCCGGATAAGGAACCGCCACCCCGGCATCAAAAGTTTGTGCGAAAGCCCGAACCGGTCCGGATTGTAGCCGGGTACGTCACTGCCGTGGCAGGTTACCAGAAATGGAATACCGGTAATTTTGGAGATAAGCAAGGCCAACGGCTCGGTGGGGAAAATAAAATGGCAGTGGATAACATCATACCACACCTGCCGAACCAATTGAAGAACTTTGGGCAGCGCTCCCGGCAGGTAGGTGGCCATTTCATGTATATGGCAAATATCCGGCCTTTTTCGCAGGGCCGGTGTGCGATATACATTCACTCCGTCGAGACACTCGAAGTCAGGCAGGTTGTCATAAGCCATAGTAACCACATCGACATGATGGCCGAATTTGACCAACTGCCGGCACAGTTCGAGCGTAACCGGTCCGGCCCCGCCGCCTACGGGGGGAAACTCATAATTGAGCATGAGAATCTTCATAAACATGCTTCCTTTTATTTTTTATACTTAAAGACAAACATGTGCGAACGACGGGGCAGTAGATTATAGTTATTCATTACGAACTCTCGCAGTGGGAACATCGCCTCGTGACGGCGGCTTTCACGCTGAGCAAGTTCGCGGGCCTTGTCCGCCGAGAGTGGGCCGCCGGCGTGACTCCTGTCCGTCAGTACAAGAAAAGAACTCTGTTCGACCTGTGAAAGGTTTAACTTACGGAACTTTTGCCACTCGTCAGGTGTCAGAAAATATTTATTTGTGATTGGCCAGCCACTGTGAAACAAAAATTGAAACATACCCTGTTTCTCGTCCCGCCACTGCGGCCACAAATCAAAAACAGGATGCTCATAGAATGGAAAATGAATTTTCCGGGAATCAACGATGAACCGGGGCGGGTTGACTCGCAGTTGGCTTACCAGCATGTCGATTTTTCTCCGCACAACCTCCGGATTGTCAGAGTGCATATTGCTGTAGGCCGGATAGGTCGCGGGGCAGAATCGTCCGGCCTGGACGTAAATGCCCGGATACCAGCCCCAGACATAAAGACCGTCGTCCGGTGAGGAATTATCACGGATGTAATGCGCGACCCATTCCCAGTGAGAAACCGCTCCCTGTTGGCGAACCTGCCGGAGGGTAACAACTTTATTTTTGAAATTTTTGAGATTGTCGCTGTTCCACCAGAAAAACATCACGCCACAAAGCAGAACCAAAACCACCCAGCGAATTGGCTGAAGGGTTTTCTTTTTAATGAGCAGGTAAGCCGCTATCGCCGGGGCCATAAGCAGACATTTTATAATAAATTGTCCCCAGTATTTCCCTGCCGTCTCGGCAGTACGCAAAGCAATATACGGCGAATGCTCAGCCGGGATAATCCATGTAAATATCACATTGACGGCTAACCACACCACCGGCAGCCATAATAAACCGACAGGATTCTTTCGGCAGCGATAAACGACATAGGCGCTTAGCATGGCCGCGGAAGCAGTGAGCGGCAGAAAGTATTCCACATAGCTTCGGGGTGAAATCCAGATAAACAACATATCCAGAACCCACCAAAAAGCTATAAGCGATACGAACCGCTCCGCAACGTCAATCTGCGGCAAGTGGTCCTTTGATCGGATCGCGTAAGCCACCGCCCTGTAAAGGCGCCATAAAACGGCTAATACGCCAAAGCCGATTGGAACCAACAGATAATTGTAATATCTGATTACCCAGTCATACTGCGAACGAAAGACCGTGGCCTCGCGACTGCCGGTAATATACTCGCCGGAAGTCGCGGCCAATTTAACAAACCCATTTAAAATGCCACGGCCCCTGATCAAAGCCACATTGGCGTAATAAATGAAAGGGATGTCTTTCAGCCAGGGCACCAGTTGCCCCTTCTCCCTGAAAAACAAAGCGACGTAAAGCGACGTCAGCACAAACACCAGCACCGTTACTCCCAGCAGCACTAATACCAGACGAAGCCTCACCTTGCGCCAATTGATATTACGCAAAATGAACCGGGCGACTAAAAA
>DAOVXR010000170.1 GCA_030636065.1 Sedimentisphaerales bacterium
GAAAGATTGGACGAACTTAAACCTGACCTTGTCTTTATTTCGCCTGGGCCGGGTACTCCGGAAAAAATGGGTGTTCCTTCTTTGGTCGATCAGGCCCTCAGACGAAACCTGCCTGTCTTCGGTGTCTGCCTGGGCCATCAGGGCATCGCTCAGCATTTCGGAGCCGAGTTAGGCGTTATGCCGGAACCGAAACACGGCAAGGATTCATTGATCAGCCACAACCAAAAGGGAATATTCGAGAATGTCCCGAACCCGGTTTCGGCCGGCCGCTATCACAGTCTTTACGTCAAAAAGGAAGGACTACCCGATTGTCTGGAAATAACCGCTGAAACTGATGACGGATTCATTATGGCGTTGGCTCACAGGGAACTGCCCATCGCTTCCGTACAGTTTCATCCCGAATCAATTTTAACCTTGCAGGACAACATCGGCCTGAAGATAATCGCCAATGTAATAGATTTGCTGGTATAATAATTTCTGCCACAGAAGATACAGAAATTTATATAGCCACAGAGAACACAGAGGTCACAGAGAAAAAAACAAAATAATAAATTGACAATTAGCAATGTGAATTATAAACAAATATAGCAATATATTCCTTGGGATAGTATAAGAAGAAAGTGATGTTGCTAAAATGATGAGGACGTTAAAAAGGAATGTAATATGAGCACGAAGCAACCAATTAATTGGGGGAATGATTCAATGTTAAATTTCTTAGCGTCAGCACATAATAATAACGTCTCATTTTTTAAGCATTTTTCAAAAACACCTCTTGTTGTTGCTATAAAGGAAGTTAATGATATTTTTCTATGTTTTTCGAACATCAATTTCAATAGCAGCGATATTATGCTTCCTAATTTTTTGACAAGATGTCACTCTGCTTATTTAGGCGCAATACGCTTGGCAACAAGCGGAGAGGTTGTTGAAGCCTGTATGGTTAGCCGTGGATGTTTAGAGAACGCTTTATATGCTTTACATATATATGAAGATTCTGAATATGTTTATATTGACAATGAAGAAAAAATAATAAAAGATGGTAATATCAATAATTACCGAAAGGTAAAAAACAGACTCATCTTATGGTTGGATAGAAGCAAATCTTCTGATGCAAAAAACAAAGTTAGAAATGTGTTTTCTAACAGTAATGTTCAAAAAACTCTGAAAGCAAAGGATAAAAATTTAGGTCAGGTAGTTTCAGAGTTATATGATCATACAATTGATTATGGAGCACATCCGAATCTTGGTAGCGTTGCTTCCACGTGCCACTTTGAGCAAAGTGGTGCTGAAGATCAATATTTGATATCACCCGACCATCCTATATTTCTGGTAAGTGTACAAAAAGTTGTTGAAGTTGGTATATGTAGTTTGCTTATTTTTCGGTTAATATTCGAAAAGTACGTTGATGTGGAAATTTCTGAACGTTTAAATAAGATTGTGAAATTGTTTCCCAAAAATCTAAAAAAACTATCTCTGTGACCTCTGTGTTCTCTGTGGCTTTAATTAAACAATAAATAGGCAGCTAATAATTATGGGTGACGCGTTAACACAAAGGATAATCGGCGCAGCCATTGAGGTGCATCGGATTTTGGGGCCGGGTCTTCTGGAATCCATTTATGAAGAAGCTCTTTGCCGTGAACTTTCGCTTTGTAAGATAGAACATCAGCGGCAGGTTAACGTCGATGTCAAATATAAAGGATCAGTCATTAAAGGTCAGAGGCTTGATCTTCTTGTCGAGGGCGAGGTTGTGGTAGAGATTAAATCTGTGCGCATACTGCCGGAAGTAGCTACCGCCCAAGTACTCTCTTATCTTAAATCAACTGGATTAAAACGTGCATTGTTGATTAATTTCGGACACTTAACACTGATTGAGGGTGTTAAACGAATATCTCTGTAATCTCTGTGTCCTCTGTGCTCTCTGTGGCAAAATTTTCTTTTTTGTGTCCTCTGTGGCTAAAATTTAATGTATCCTCTATGGCAGAATTGGAGCGAATTATGTTACGTGAAATAACGGAAAAAATCTTACGGAAGGAAGACGTCACCTTTGAAGAGGCCCACCAGGCGATCAATAACATCTTGAACGGCCAATGTGAGCCGGTCCCCATTGCCGCCCTTCTGACTGCCCTCGCAGCCAAGGGCGAGACGGCTCAGGAGATGGCCGGGATGGCCCGTGCCCTGCGTGATCACGCCGTGCCCGTGCGGCCAAAGGCTGCCCCGTTGGTTGATATTGTGGGCACTGGTGGCGATGGCCAATCGACTTTCAACATCAGCACTACCGCGGCTTTGGCTACAGCCGGTGTCGGCATAGCCGTCGCCAAACATGGCAACCGCGCCATTACCAGTAAATGTGGTTCAGCCGATGTGCTGGCGGAACTGGGCGTCAAAATTGATGCTGCCCCGGAGGTAATCGAACGTTGTATTGACGAGGCCAACATTGGTTTTATGTTTGCTCCGAACCACCACCCGGCGATGAAATACGTTCAGCCCATCCGCAAGGCATTGGGCTTCCGTACCGCGTTTAATATTCTTGGCCCACTGGCCAACCCGGCAAGCGTACCTATCCAGATTACCGGCGTTGCCAAACCGTATTTGCTGGAGGTGATGGCCGAGGTTCTCAAGCTGCTTGGCGTACAACGTGCGATGGTGGTACACGGTGACGGGCTGGACGAATTCACAACTTGCGGCCCTACCGATGTCGCTGAACTGCGCGACGGACGAATCAGCAGACACACTTTGGACTATAGTGATTATGGTTTTACCAAGGCACAGGTAAGCGATTTAGCCGGCGGCTCATTGACCGACAACGTCGCTATTACTCGCGGCATCATTGAAGGCAAAGACACCGGCCCTCGTTGTGATGTGGTGCTTTTTACCGCTGCCGCTGCGATTATGATAGCCGACAAGGCGCCCGGCCTGGCTGAAGGCATCGCCCTGGCCAGGGAGAGCATCAGCTCCGGCAAAGCCGTCCGAGCCCTGAATAAGCTGGTTGAAATTTCCAATTCATAGTGATTCCTTCCGGAAAAAACACATTGACTGCCAAGATAAAAATTTGTGGTATCACCAACCAACCGGACGCACAGCTTGCCGTGGAACTTGGCGCCGACCTTTTGGGTTTCAATTTCTATCGGCCCAGCCCCCGTTATATCGTCCCAGCCGCTGCCGCCGAGATTATCGATAGCCTGCCGCACGGCCCGGAGATAGTGGGTTTATTTGTAAACGCTGAACTTGAATTCATTCGGGAGGTGCTGAACCATTGCCCGCTGACTATGGTACAACTGCACGGCGATGAGAGCAATGCTGATTGCCGGGCGGTTGCGCAGCTTGGCCTGAAGGTTATCAAGGCAATTCGAATCCGCAAACCAGACGACGTCAAACAGGCCGAAAATTTCGACACTGAACTGATATTGCTGGACGCCTTTCGTAAAGACCTTTACGGCGGTACGGGCGAGAGCTTCGACTGGAACTGGATCACGTCTGTACCGGACAAGAGGATTTTCCTTGCCGGCGGCATCGACCCCGATAATATAAAAGCGGCTCTGAATGTGGGAACTTACGGCATTGATCTTTGCAGCGGTGTCGAAAAACAACCGGGAATAAAAGACCATCCCAGATTGAGATTACTGTTCGAAAGAATCGCAGAAAATTCCAACCCAGTCTTGTAGGGTGGGGTCTTACCCCACGCTGGGTGCCACCTTTCTGTATTTCAGAGAGGTGCTTCTGTATAGTCCTCATTGATTCCTCATTCTGGTTTCCTAATTCGACATTAGTTCTTTTTCTCAAGCGAGTACATGAACAATAAAGATATATTACTTTTCGGCGGCACGTTCGACCCGATCCACAACGGCCATCTTATTATAGCCCGATCGGCAGCGGAGAAGCTCTGCGTGGAAAAGGTGGTGCTGATACCATCGGCCAATCCGCCGCACAAGAACCATTCTTCTCTTACTCCGATCCGACATCGACTGGCAATGACACGGCTTGCCGTGGCGGGTAACGAACTGTTCGAGGTCTCCGATTGCGAACTGAACCGTCCCGGCCCAAGTTTCACTCTTGAGACAGTGCGATATTTTCGTGAACAGAACGGTCCGAACATTTCTTTGTACTGGCTTATCGGCGGTGATACAATTAAGGACCTTGCCTGCTGGTATAAAGTTGAGCAATTAGTTGATGAGTGTACTATCGTAACAGCCGGCCGGCCTGACTGCGATACGGAAGTTGACTTTGGCGTTTTTCGCGGCAAACTCGGTAATGAGCAGATTGCCCGGCTAAAACAATTTATCCTCGAAACCCCTCTCGTCAATATCTCCGCGACCGATATCCGCAGCCGTATCCGCCGCGGCCTGCCCATCAGCGACCTGACCCCCCCTACCGTCCGGGACTATATCATCGAGAACAAACTATACAAAACGTAACCATTCACAAGTCCTTTTTCTTGTTAGCCCCTGCTGTCAAGCGTGGGTCTTAGCCCCCGACTTTATGTCGGGGGTTCTTCTGGGTGGGGTCTTGCCCCACACATTCTTCTCTTTCCGTATTCAACATTTCTTTGATTCGACGTTCGATGTTCTTTTCTCTTCTTTCTTCTGAATTCTGGATTCTGGATTGAGGATTTTTCATAATTCAAAAAACTATATAAACACAGCCTTCCGTTTGGGTTATACTCTTTTCAAACTCTAACCAAGAAAGGAGTATTGCCATGGACGGCAGGCTGTGGATGACATTGTATCACGAAATAC
>DAOVXR010000299.1 GCA_030636065.1 Sedimentisphaerales bacterium
CTATTTCGTATTATCAGGTGTTGTATATAACCTTTTGGCTATACTTAATTTGCTTTCACCTGAAAGTCAATTATGGAGTAAAAATAAAAAAAGTAAAATTCTCCACCCCGAAAAAGAGTATTTTTTCTCGGTTTTTTCGGCTTTGTGATTGCCAGTTGACAAATGATAACTTCACTTTACATTTGAGTCGATTTACTGTACAATCAAGGGAACAAAGGCGTCTGGTTACTTTTTCGGCATAACGTCTATCGGGTTGATAATATTTACTCCTGGCGTTTTGTTTTTGGCGGGTTTTGTTACTCCTTCTAAATTACATAGATCGAAAGATTTATAAACATTATTGTTGTTGAAAATGTATGAAAACTTTGGTTGATAAATTGAAGGATGGTGCGAAGGGTTTGGCAGTTGGAACCGCGATTGGTTTAGCTGCTATAGCATATAACCCTAAGACTGTCGAGGCTGTCCCAATTCCGATTAATTCTTTTAGAGATTTGATTGATACTTCTGGAAATGGTCAGTCTGTTCAAAATTATATTGATTATGTTGCTGGAACTGCAGATAATCTTATGATTCGTGATTTAGAGACTGGAGAGGCTTCGGTTGTTGAAAAGGAAGGTGTATGGAGAATTGGTTTCGCTAAATATTCCGGAAGTTATTTGGTCTTTGGAGGTTATGCCAATAACGATAATTTTAATAGTAATAGTAATCCTGATATTCTTGGTGGATGGTGTTCTGGTCGTTTTTATGATTCTGCTTTTGCAGATGGAGATACCGCGGATGAGGTTATAATTGTTCATGATTCGTTAGGCGACGGTATGGGGGAGGTTGAAAATGGTGTCTGGACACTTGGGGCGGATGATAATCTTTATTTTGATCAAAAGATAGAATTTAATGGGGTTCAGGGAGGTATTGAAGAGTTGGGACCCTTTACTTATTATGATGGGACAAAGTTTCTTCCACACATTACGATTGATGCTCGACCTCCGAGAACCGGTCTATCCGGGATGAACGAATTAATTGCCTTTAGTGAATACTGGCTTGAGTAGAATTGCGATTGTGAAACTGATTGTGATGGTGCGGATTGGAATTATGACGGGAAAGTTAATCTTGAGGATTTTAATTATATGGCTACTCATTGGTTAGCTGATACTGGATCATAGAACAAGCCCCCTTCCTGCAAGTCTTTTTACAGTTTTTTCTTTCGCCCTTTTAGGGCTTTATATAGTTTTTACAATCTTTCCCGCCTGAGGCGGGCTATGCGCTCTTCCGGCCTTTCGGGCCTTCATATTCTTCGGGCCTGATAAAGAAATGGTGCGATTTCATCGGCACTCTACTTAACTAATAAAGAGTAAGAATCCCCCGATTTTACATCGGGGGCTACTCAGAACCCGTGAATGGTTACTGTTTTTTTATTTCGATAATAGGCAGATCGGGGGCGTTGGGGTCGATGCTCTCGGCGCTAAACCAGAAGCGGATAGCGGATTTGCCGATGCTGATCTCGTCGCCGTTGCATAAGGGGGTAGGGCCTTCGATACGCTGTTCATTGAGAATGGTGCCGTTACGGCTTTGCAGATCACGCAACACATAATATTTATTAGTGCCCGGCAGAGGTGTAGGTGGTTGTTCGCAACTGTCGGTTTCTTCGTTACTATCCTCAGGGACGAGAATGCCCATTTCCGAATCATTTTCTTCCGACAGAATAACATCGTATAAATCTGTATCGGCTGAATCGGGCTGGGGCTTTTCCGGCGATTTCTCGTCCGGGGCGGCAACATCGGTATCCGACGAGTCATCACCAGGTATGGTGTCCAAACGTATTTCACAGTGTTGACGCGAGGCGATTCGCTCACTGATGATCACGTTATTGTCCGCGGTGCGACCGATGGTAACGCGGTCGGCGTCCACCTTTATCCGTCGTAGCGTCTTTTCATCATATATATCAAAAATAGGCATGACGACAATGATATAGAAAAAAACACGAATAGTCAATAGCGAAATCGCGCATTCTTATCATGTCCAATAGTCTTATCAGAATTTTTTATAAATATTTTTTCCCTTTATTACCAAAGCAGTTACGTGTCGGCGGCAGTAAAACCAGAGGTGTTTTTGCGCGCAAACACGATGGTTCGCCCTATAGGTAGAGGGGTTGTGAGGGGTTAGAAAAAGAGTAAATCAGTGGATGAGTGGATAGGAGCGAGTCGCTATGGCTTATGATTTTTCTGTGTTTAACGAAAACGACCATAATGAACGGCAAAAGTTGGATGAAGAGTTTGTCGTCTGGCTGGTCAATGAAAAGGCACTGGATGTCAATCTGCATTTCGAAAAATTGTGGAGCTACTACCGCAATGAGATGCGTGAGATTTCAACGACAGCCGCAGGGACCGGTCAGGTCAGTGAGACGGCCCGGCCGTACCGTCAGAGTCAGGAATATGGTTTGCCCAGCCGAATTACAGGGGTGAACTACAGTTTCTACGGCGGGATCATGGTTGGCAGTCCGACAGAAAGTATCCAACGTAAGGAAGTTGTGATCGAAAATGACATCGCCTGGCGGATAGACACAATGGTGGATTTCCTGTTTGGCAAAAGTATCAATATCACCTCACGCGCAGCCAACGAAAAACGCGCACAGGAGATTCAACAGATACTGAACACGGTGCTCGACGCCAACGGAGGGGCCACGTATCTACAACAATTGGCGATGCTGGGAAGTATCTATGGTTTTGTGGATGTTATCCTGCGATGGTGTGAACCGTCAGACGGCAGGCAAAACAATATCGAGGGTGGAACCGCGGGGGCTGAGCCTGAAAATTTTTACGAGGTACTGGCAAAAGCCAGGCAAATAACACTGGAGGCGATCGAGGCCCCGCGGAGTCTGCCCGTTCTGGACGAGAACGACTACCACCGGATGAATTACTATATTCAGCACTACTGGCAGCAGCATAATGAACTGGATCATGAACAGGGTTC
>DAOVXR010000084.1 GCA_030636065.1 Sedimentisphaerales bacterium
ATAGCCCACTATCTATGTTGCGAAAGATAAGATAAAGTGTGCCACGGCCATCTTGGCCGTGTTTTATTGCCGGAGAAACACGTTTCCCGCAACAGCAACCAGCCGCGACGATTATGCCGGTTGCTCAAAAGCGATAAACTCCAGTCAGCCGCAGGCTGACTGCTCTTGAACGATTTTCTACCAACTTTATTGGAGTTGAACCTCTTTTTATTAACCCCGAAGGAGCGAAATAAAGTCCGCCACAGGCGGATAAAAAGTGTGAACGGTTAAAAAAGTTGAAATTTATTTGAACTAATCTAATTGAGTTGCGTCTTTACCTGATGATACGGGAAAAATTTCGAAGGACGTATATGGAATTTGAGAAACAGTTGGAAAAAATAGTGCATCGATGCCGGGACGGCGAGAGAGCGGCTTTTGAAGAGTTGTTCGAGATATACCAGCCACGGCTGAAATATTATGTCAGGCGGCTGGACAGTGGAGGTCCCAACATTGATGATATTCTTCAGGATATCTGGCTGACTGTTTTCAGGAAAATACATAAGTTGAAAGATGCTCGGGTTTTTGCCGTCTGGTTGTACCGTATCGCAAGAAATAAGGTTTATGATGGATTCAGGCGTAAAGACAGGTTTGTCAGACTGCCGGAAGAAGATGAGTTTTCCGTATCGGATGGTGTCGAGCCGGTCTTCGATGCAAATGACGTTGAGAGATTACATAGAGCTTTGAATGAACTCAAACCTTATCACAGAGAAGTGTTGACGCTATGTTTCATTGAGCGGATGTCTTACCAATCGATAGCTGAGGTTGTCGGCTGCAATATCGGGACTGTCAGATCACGAATATTTCACGCAAAGCAATCTCTTCGTAAAGAAATGGAGAGGCAAAATGGATAATAACAAAAAACTATTGGAAGGCCTGTTAAAAGCGGACGGCATCGACCCTGCAAATATCACAGAGTCTGAACGGATGGTTTTCAGGCAAATGCTCGAAAGAGAAAAAAAACGTATGAACCGTCTTTCATGGCGTGGAATTGCTATGGTGTGGATATTTGTCATAGCCATTCTCGGGCTGTGCGTTTCCGAGCAAATCCTGGAAACATTTCATATGGAAGCGTTGCATATTCCGTTTATCGTCGCATGGTGCGGCTTAATGGCTATGATGTGCTTTATATTTATTACGCGGTTTCCCCCTCATAACAGAAAGCTTAAGGAAAGCAACAAAAAGATTAGTAAGCTTTATTATCTTGTTCATGGCAAACATAGAGGTGTTGTCATGGTAGGCAGGAAAGATGGAAGAAGGGTTATCAATTGGCCCGGCATTTTAAGAGTTACAGTTGTTATTTGGATGATTATATCATTAAGCGGTGCCGGTATGTACTATCTCCTGTGTCAATGTTGGATATATTCCTCGTCGCCGTGGTTTCACATTTTCGATTGCACCGTTATAAGCCTGTTATTTGTGATATTTTTATTACGAGAAGGATTAAAGACTCCGCTGGATGAACTTGTGGAAGTAAAAGCACAATCCAAACAATCGAAGTTTGGTATCACTTGGCCTGATACATGGAGATTGATTATGCAAAGTAAAATAACAAAACTTGCCACTGCTGCCGCAGTTATTATTGCACTGGTTATAGGGATGAACTTTTTTAATAGTTCACCG
The DNA here is from genome assembly GCA_030636065.1 of Sedimentisphaerales bacterium. Next base: position 1,660 of record DAOVXR010000084.1, read on the forward strand.
GATGGCGATGGCATAGCCTGGGGTGATGTAAAAACGGCATTTATGAACCAGAATTGGGTTTATGTGAAATATGATAACGGACGGGAAGAATGGCATAATCTCAATACAGGCACTGTTTTTCATAAATACGAAGGAGGTACCCTGGATGTATTATCTAGAGATTATACCCACATATATAATCTTGGTATGAATAGTATCCGGGAACATAGAAAAGGCAAAGCAACTATGACTTGGCAAAACCGCTCAGCTTGGGATGTCATTGTTGGCCCCTTGGAAAAATCGAGTATAAAATCTTCTAATGCAAAATATCCTTATCACGTTGAGAAACATACTGAAACAATTGCCGGACAAGAATTGGTGAGATTTGACGTTTACGAACTTGATGCTTTCGACAACAAGATTCTTACACAACAACTCTGGGCGGATCCGCAAACTCAATTACCTGTACGAATTCGCAGAAAACATCGCGCAAGTGATCGCGAAAAACATGGTAGTGATTATACAACCGGTAATTTTGACTTCCCTAAAACTGGCCCAGTCACAATCTACGATCTTGGTGCACCGGAAAACTTGGAGATTGTAAATACTCGTGAACGTGAAGAACATACTTCGCTTGAAGCAAGTCAAGTTATTCAGAAAAGCAAAGAATATTCAGAAAACTTCGTCGAACATTATCTCGCAGTTATATGGGAAGACACAGGCAAAAATGGGATAAGCTTTGTTAATGTGATTTATAGAAATGGCAACAAAATTCACGTTAGCACATATATGTTTAATCAACATATACTTAAGCAAGAACATATAGATAGGCATTTAACCGCAGATGATATTCTGGAAAGGACTCAATACAATGAATGTATGTCGGTGTATATTTTCGATGGAGAAAGAGAATATAAATGCAGAAATTCATTATCTCATTGGAACGAAGCAGACAATCAGGCCAGGGTTGTTATACGACGTGCTAAACGGCCTATAGGATTACAACTTTGGTTTCGTATCGAAATACGTCTTTGGCCTCATGTTGGTTGGGCAAAAGGCCGTCATTGTGAAGTCGTTTTCGATCACCCTGACAATCCTGCTGGGTGTGTTACCATACAGGCGGATAAAGAAAGATTCTTTTTTGTCAACCCAGAAAAAAACTATCTTGCTGTTGGACGAATAAGAATGGAAACAATTAACGGCATCTTGCAAAAATTTATGGAAACCTGGTGGTCGGATTTCAAACAGCTTCCCACCGGACATTGGTATCCCACAAGGGAATGCTTTACTAGCTACGGCAATCCTGAAAGGGGCACTAGGGGTCATGAGGAAAACCGCAATATCCATATTCAATTGCTCGAAGAAAACGAATTCCCTGCTGACGTATTTAACGGTAAAAAACTGCTCGAAGGAGCCAAAGTAGAGACATATTAAAACAAAACCAAATTGCGTCAATCGCATTCAAGAAATAATCGAAGCACTACCCTCATCAGCGGAAGTTGATGGGGGTATTTTTTTTGGGGGAGGTGTAGCGGACTCTGGGGGTGGCTGTCATTAGGCCCTTTATAACAATAAGCAGGCGTAGCCCGGACAAAAAGTAGGGCGGGCCATGCCCGCCATTTTGGGTTGATTGCGTTGGCAATTTCAATAGAATGAGGCCATGCCAAAATATCGACGCTGGTATCGCGACGGCGGGACTTACTTTTTTACCGTCAAAACGTATAAACGCCGGGTGCTCGCCCTCATGATGGTCTATGAACAATTGTGTGGCACCTTTTTGCTGTAGGCAAACTTGTTTGCTGAAGACAAAGAGGTGTCTTGTTTATCCTGTCTAATATTAAATTTGTGAACGGTCACCCAAAATGGAATTACCAGTTAAGTGGGGGCGATGTATCGCACCATTTTTTTTGTAACCGTTCATGGCGAGGGCGACTTTTTATTATTCGTCACGGATTTTTTCTTCTGTCTTTCTCACAACTCACCACCCACAACTCACAACTTTTTTGTGTGGCTGAAAAAAACCCATATATCAATTTTCTTAGCTCTGACTTCCTCAATTTGTCATTGTCTGTTTTATATTTTACATTTCCTTCGCCTTGCCTATCTTAACATTTCGACGAATTGGTTTATGGTCAAAAACTCTCTATTATTGTTGAATTTATGGCCAAAACCTGTCAAAACCGTTAATTAACGAGACGGATTTTTCGTCGTCCTCCGGAAAATTGCAGAAAATGAACGGTTTTCGGCATTTTTTGCCATAAATTGGCCAAAAGTGAAAAAACCGCTTTTTACGCAGAATAAGGACTTACGGCGGTTTTCCGGAACGAAAAATAATGACTTACGTTCATATTTTATAATTTTGTAACGGCATATCGGAAATTTATTGTGAGCGGAAAATTGATGTTGACAAGACTTCTTAGCTTAGATAAAATACACGGCTAATTGTTGAATAAGGAAATAAAATTCAGGAGTATTAGTTGTGAAAAAAGATATTCATCCAAAATACGTGGAAGCAAAAGTCAAGTGCGGCTGTGGTAGTGAATTCACTACCCGCTCGACCAAAAAGGAGATCCATGTGGAAATCTGCTCGGTCTGTCATCCGTTCTATACCGGCAAACAGAAGTTCGTCGATACGGCAGGGCGAATCGAGAAGTTCAATAAGAAATACGGTGGTAATTACGGAATCAAAGCCAAAGATAATAAATCTTAGCTTATCCCGAAATCAAATCACGCTGTCTGAAAAACCGCAGAACACGGTCAATCGTCAGCGTGATTTTTTTATGCGTATGTTATCAGAAATCGCGTAAGGTAAGACTTCACCCTGCAAAGTCATTTTTTTCCGGATAATAAAATGGTAGCTTCCGAATCAAAAATCGATCAACGTATCCTGGCCAAGCTGGCTGAGATGGAACAGCGATACCAGGAACTCGAACAAAAGATGAACGACCCGGCAGTTGCGGGAAACCCGGTACAAATAGTCGCTATATCCAAAGAATACGGCAAACTCAAAGGACTTGTCGATTGCTACAGGAACTATCAGCATCTGCGTAGTCAGCGGGAAGAAGCCCAAATAATGGCGGACGACCCCGACAGCGATTCGGATATGCGCGAGATGGCAGAGGAAGAACTGCAAAGCCTGGACGAACAACTCAGCGGCGCACTCGACAAAGCAAAAGAAGAATTTGTTATGTCCGACGACATCACAGTCGGCTCAGTTATTATGGAAGTCCGCGCAGGCACAGGCGGAGAAGAAGCGGCTCTGTTCGCGGGCGACCTGTATCGAATGTATAACAAGTATGCCGAGAACCGCGGCTGGAAAGTCGAGCCGATAAGCTTCTCGCCAACCGATATGGGCGGCTTTCGTGAAGCGATATTCAGCGTAAAAGGCAAAGGCGTCTGGCAAACATTAGGCTACGAAGGAGGCGGCCATCGTGTTCAACGTGTGCCGGAAACAGAAACACAAGGCCGAATCCATACGTCAGCGGCAACCGTAGCAGTACTGCCGGAACCGGAAGAACTCGACATCGAAATAAAACCCGATGAAGTACTCGAACACGTGGCCCGCGCCAGTGGGCCGGGCGGACAAAGTGTCAATAAGCTCAACTCGGCTATAAAACTGGAACATGTCCCAACCGGTATCACAGTGAGTATGCAGGACGAAAAAAGCCAACACAAAAACCGCGCCAAAGCATGGCGAATTCTGCGCAGCCGAGTATATAACCACTTCGAACAAAAAAAACGAGCAGAACGAGAATCGGCCCGCAAAGATATGATCGGGTCAGGCGACCGCTCGCAACGTATTCGTACATATAACTTTCCACAAAATCGCCTTACAGACCATCGTATCAATCTCTCACTTTACAGCCTGGACAGAATCATTATGGGCGATATGGACGAACTGGCAAAAGCTCTTATCGAATACGACAAACAACAACGATTGGAAAATTTGTGATGAGAAGAGTAGAAGAGTAGAAGGGTAGAAGAGTAGAAGAAGAGTTGAACGTCCAATCCGCCTATGGCGGAAATCAAAGAAATATTGAATGCAGAAAAAGAAAGACGCGTGGGGTAAGACCCCGCCCTACAGAATAATTATGATTACCAGCTTAAAAAATCCGTTGATTAAACGTGTTGTTGCGCTCAGGGACAAGAAAAACCGCGACAAACAAAGAGTCTTTCTGATCGAAGGCCGAAAAGAAATACAGTGCGCATTGTCAAACGGTATATCGCCTGAAATGCTATTCTATTGCCCGGACATCCTTGGCAGCGATGCGGGATGCAAGGCTGTCTTCGCAGGTCTTCCTCCACATTTGTTCCCGGACGACAATTCGAAAAATGATTTTCGACAGGTAGCGGTCCCGCCGCGAGTCTATGCAAAAATCGCCTATCGTGAAAAGGTAGGCGGGCTGGTATTGGTCGCGCATATTCCCGACCTTCGAATCGAACACCTGAAACTGTCCGGCAATCCGTTTATCCTGATCGTTCAGGGTGTGGAAAAACCGGGCAACCTCGGGGCAATGCTGCGGATCGCTGACGGTGCGGGAGTTGACGCGGTAATCATCGCCAAAGACAGAGGCGTCGATTTATATAATCCCAACGTCGTCCGCTCCAGCCTGGGGTCGCTGTTCACAGTAAAAACTTTTGCTATGTCCCTTGATAAAACGATGGACTGGCTAACAGCCAACCAACTCAAAATAGTTCTGTCATCACCATCGGCTCAACAGAATTACACAGACATCGATTATGCCGGGCCGGTCGCAATAATACTCGGAAGTGAAAAAGAAGGACTGCCGCAACGATTACTCGACCAAAATGTTATAACAGTTAAAATTCCCATGCGCGGACAAATGGACTCGCTTAACGTCTCCTGTAGCGGAGCAGTCCTGATGTACGAAGTACTCAGGCAAAGAAAGAGAAGCTAAGAAGAATTCAGAATTCAGAAGAGAAGAGAAGAAGAAAGAATATTTAACCACAGATTTCGCGGATTGCACGGATTAAAGAGTTGAACATCGAACATTCAATATCGAATAATATCGCCGTGGGGAGTGTGCGTGGCGTTTTTAAGAAAACCGTTAAAACGGTTGAAAGAAAATTTATGCGAATTGCTAACCCCTCACTAAAGTGAGGGGCTAATGAGAAAAAAGGATAACCGCATGGGCTGAAGCCCATCCTACGGAACTCGGTGGTTGCCGATGTTGAAGTTACGCTTAATCAATCCGAATAGTCCGTTGACAACAATTACGCTGCCGGACGTTATTCAAAAGATGACTATGGGCAGGCGGGCGTTGTTTATGCCGGTCAATCTGGCGATATGCGCAGCAATAGCGCCGCGTGAATATAAGGTGGAGATAGTTGACGAATGCGTGCTCGATAAACCGCACGTGCCACGGAATGAGGTCGATATAGTAGGGATGGGCGCAATGACTGCCCAGGCCAAAAGAGCGTATGCTCTGGCGGACGAATATCGAAAGCTGGGTGTAAAAGTAATATTGGGCGGGATTCATCCATCGGCATTACCA
>DAOVXR010000030.1 GCA_030636065.1 Sedimentisphaerales bacterium
CGATGTAAGTCTTTATTCTACGTACAAAACCGGGTTTTCACTTTTTGTAATATTTTGTAATATTTATACCAATTATACCCGAAAATCGTTAAAATTTTGCGTTTTGCCGAATTGCGGCGAAAATTTTTTCTCCAAAATCGACAGTTTTCGACCGGTTTTCGACAATATTTAGTACAAACAGCCATATTTTGAGTAAAAGTGAATTTGACGATAAATCGGAAACTTTTTTTTGAGATTTTACTTGACTATTTGGCCAAATAGACAATAATAAAAGAGTGAAAGAGGTGGACGAGTGGAAATTTTTTAATTTTGGAGAGTGGATTGGTATGGATGACAAAACATCAGCGAAATATGAAGCCCGAGCCGAGATCATTAAGGCGCTGGCTCATCCGACACGTCTTTATATAGTCGATCAGTTGTCACGCGAGGAAAAATGTGTCTGCGAACTGACTGAAAAAATCGGGGCGGATATGTCAACAGTATCGAGGCATCTTTCCGTTCTGAAAAAGGCCGGGATTGTCCAGATGGATAAACGAGGACTAAAAGTTTTTTACCGACTGAGAGTGCCTTGTATTATGAAATTTTTCGAGTGCGCCGAATCGGTCATCCGAAACACAGCCAAAGAACAATTGGGTATGGTTGAATGAGCTGGAAAAAAGAATGGAAAATGTTGGTGGTTATGGTTGGGGTATTCCTCGGCTGTTATTTTCTGCCGGTAGAAAGCAAACAGTTCGACGGGCCAATCGGGGAATCGCTACGACTACTTAAATGGTACGCGAGAGAACATGTGGTACTCTGTCTAATACCGGCCTTTTTTATCGCGGGCGCCATAGCAGTGTTCGTCAGCAAAGCGGCAGTAATGAAATACCTCGGTGCCGACGCCAACAAGATAATAGCTTACAGCGTAGCAAGTGTTTCAGGGACAATTCTGGCTGTCTGCTCCTGCACTGTACTGCCGCTGTTCGCAGGGATATATCGGATGGGCGCGGGACTTGGGCCGGCTGTGGCGTTTCTGTATTCAGGGCCGGCGATTAACGTATTAGCGATAATCCTGACCGCGAGAATTCTCGGAATGGAACTTGGACTGGCCCGGGCAATCGGAGCAATCATATTCAGTATAGTAATCGGGCTTCTGATGCATTTTATCTACCGCAAAGAAGAACTGGAAAAAGCCAACAGCCAAACCGCGATACCAGAAGAAGGTATAAAAAGATCGCTGGGACAAAACGCAATCTATTTCCTGAGCATGGTCGGAATATTAGTCTTTGCCAACTGGGGGCAGCCCGGCGAAAGCTCCGGCCTGTGGTTTGTGATATTTTCATTCAAATGGGCCGTTACCAGTATATTCGCCGGTGCGTTCGCAGTTATTCTCATCGCGTGGTTCGGACTGAAATGGTGGAAAGTATTGTCGGCGGCAGTGCCGGTAATCCTGCTCGGCATTATCTTTCCAGACCAACCGATGATCGCCTTCGTAACAGCGATAATCGGATTGTCAATAATCACCGGCTCAGACCAGGGCGAAACGGGCGAATGGTTCTCATCATCATGGGGATTCGCGAAACAAATTCTGCCACTATTATTGTTCGGAGTTGTTATCGCCGGCGCCCTGCTGGGGCGGCCAGGCCACGAAGGACTGATCCCAAACGACTGGATTGTTCGCTCAGTAGGCGGTAATTCGATAAGCGCCAACCTGTTCGCCTCGGCTGCGGGAGCATTTATGTACTTCGCCACACTTACAGAAGTACCCATCCTGCAAGGGTTGATAGGAGCGGGAATGGGTAAAGGACCTGCCCTTGCACTACTGTTGGCGGGACCGGCACTATCATTACCAAATATGCTTGTTATCCGATCGGTACTGGGAACAGGAAAGACTATGGTTTTTGTGTCTCTTGTGATTGTGATGGCAACTATAAGCGGATTAATCTTCGGGATGATTTGAATTAGTTGTGAGTGGTGAGTGGTGAGAAAGAGAGAAAATGGCGGGCACGGCCCGCCCTACCGAAGAACCAGTGAACGATTACAAGAAAGAAAGAGGTGAATAATGAGTAAGTTACAAATACTGGGGACCGGATGTCCCAAATGTAAAGCGCTGGCGGAGAACGTCGAGGCGGCTGCCAAAGAACTGGGAATCGAATACGAACTGGAGAAAGTTACCGACATCAATGAGATTATGAAATTCGGCGTGATGATGACTCCCGCGTTGGCAGTAGATGGCGAAGTGAAAGTAGTGGGCAAAGTACCCCCGACAGAAGAAATCAAGGAAATGCTGATCTGAGGGAATTGAAAGATACGGTGTAACAATATTATGGTATCGTCCCAAAATTGGTGGATAAAGATGTCTATGACATACTGTCAGTATATACCGAAAAAATCTTCCTTTTTAGGTGCTCCGAATTTGACTTTTTTAATTTTCACAAGAGAGACTGTTCAGCAGGTGAAAGCAACAAAATGAAAAGCAGGATATTTCGTATTATCCGGTATTGTATATAACCTTTTGGCTATACTTAAGCTGCTTTCACCTGAAAGTAAATTATGAGTAAAAATAAAAAAAGTAAAATTCTCCACCCCGAAAAAGAGTATTTTTTCTCGGTCTGGTGATTGTCAGTGAACGAATGATAAAATTTCTTGTCTCTTAATTCTCCCCTAATTGCGGGACACTACTGACACGTTATAATAGCTATAATTTTTACTGTCAAGGCTTCAGTTTCAACATCATGGCGATTTCGTCACAGTTATCCTGCCTGGGACAGTGGACGCAATCGGACCATACCTTCAACGGAAGTGAATCCATCGGAACCTGAATAAACCGGAGTTTTTGGAAAAATTCCGGCTCAAGGGTAAGAGTGAATATCCGCGGCAGATGCAGTTGGAGAGCCTCCTCAATAACAGCCCGGACCAAAGCAGAACCAATACCACGGCCCTGAAAACCGTCCCGGACGGCGAGGGATTTCACCTCCGCCAGGTCAGCCCAGATAATCTGCAACCCACAGCAGCCGACCGTCCGGCCATCAAGTTCGTAAATCTTGAAGTCCCGCAACGATTCGTAGAGGTCGGCTACAGAACGAAAAAGCATACGACCCCGCTCGGCATGTGAGTTTATAAGCTCACGCAGATCGGCGACATCGTCTAATCGGGCATTGCGGATCAATGTTTTGCTCAATGTAAAATATAAAATAAACAACCGAAAAACAATGTAAAATATAAAATGTAAAATAAACAACCGAAAAGAAGGCTTTCTTCTCTTTTATTTTCAATTGTATATTTAATATTTTACAATGATACGGGTTATACTTCCATCAGGTGCAGTGGGCGTTTGATTTTCCATTTGCCGCGGGTGAAGTCCGGAAAATCAACAGGTTTGCTTCTATTGGCGACCGATATTTCGCTTAGCTCCGAGACGACACTCCATGTAACCGCGTCATACACGTCCATATCCGGCACGATGCCTTTCCGCAAAGCGTTGATCAGTCGATAATCCTCAATAAAGTCCATACCGCCATGTCCGGCGCCTTTGGCTTTTTCTTTCAGGGCTTTCTGAAGGGGATGCTCATATTTTTCTTTGTACTTATCAAACGGTTCCCAGTTATGGCCTTTGCTTTTGCCCTCGATATGGATTTTTTCTTCGGGGTATTTGCGGACTATACCGTTGGTTCCCTGAACGAGGATACAACGGCTGTAAGGCCGGGGCGTATCGCAATCATGGCCGAGGGTTATAGTCTTGCCGAGGGCAGTGCGGATAAGGGACGTATTAACATCGCCCAACGCGTATTTTTGCCGGGACAGCCTATGGTCCGGTCCGAATTTTCTGGCGGCATAGATGCTAAGCCCCCTTGAGTTGCAACTCATAGAAACCAGATAATCCAATCTGTCGCCCCTGTTGATGTCCAGACATTGCGCGATCGGGCCAAGGCCGTGTGGGGGATAGAGATTACCATTGCGTTTAATAGAGTGTTCGAGTCGCCATTCGGCCTCACCGGGTCTGGGTTTGCCGTTTTTGTCGCAATTTAATTTTAAATGACGCAGGTCGTGCATATATCCACATTCGGCGTGCAGGATTTCGCCGAAGAGCCCCTTCCTGATCATATTAAGGATTATTAATTCCGTGCTGTCGTAACAGCAGTTCTCCATCATAACACAGTGTTTTTTTGTTTTTTCGGAGGTTTCAACCAACTGCCAACATTCTTCAATAGTAAGGGCGGCGGGTATTTCGGTGGCGGCGTGTTTGCCGGCCTTCATTGCCGCCACGCAAACCGGTACATGCCATTCCCAAGGTGTGGCGGTATAGACCAGGTCCAAATCTTCCCGTTCACACATACGTATAAAGTCGGTTTTGCCGTTGGTATAGCCGGTTGGTTTTTTCTGGCCGGCCTTTACCACCATCTTCTGAACGATATCTACACGGTTAGGTTTAATGTCGCAGACGGCCCGAACTTCGACACCTTCGATTTTCAGCAGATTTTTCACATGATTAGTACCCATGCCGCCTACACCGACATATCCCACACGAATCACTTCGAGAGGCGGTGCGGCGTACTCGATCATGGCAGCTTCGGTTTTCAGGAGCTTACGAGGCGTCTTTTGAGAGACGGTAGCACAGCCTGAAAGGCCCATGGCCGTACCCATTCCGGTCATCGCCCCGATTTTCAGGAATTCTCGACGATTGGTTGCGTTACTCATAATTCGTTCTCCATAGTAAAATCAAAGTTTTATAAGAAAACACAGGCAGTTTTGCGGTATTATACATAAAATCAGCGTATAAACGCAAGTAAAACTTATCTGTTTACCGGGACGGCATTGTGAGTTATGTTACTGTTGTGGAAAGTCAAACAGCAGGGGCTAACAAGGAAAAAATCGTGATGAGTAGAGGCAAACACGAAGTAACGTTTTATACATATCCGAAGTATATATTCTGCTGGCCGTTGATTGTGGTGGGTTTTGGATTATGGTTTATCGCACCATCAACGCAAACCGGACAGAAGCCACCTTCGCCAATTGACGAGACGGCTGTGGTTGAGTCTGCCGAACCGGAAGCCAGCTCGCAAACAACAGGGCTGAAGGCACTTTTTGAGACGGTCGATTCGGCCAGGCTCTCGGAAACGCTGGCCTGGGTGTGGGCCATTACAGCGATAGTTGTGCTGGTAACGCTGGGGTTCGACCTCAATCGCAATTATGCGGCTTTCTGGTTAGTGCTGACAGGTGGGTGCTGGGCGATGATTTTGTGGCTGAGGGATGTCAAAAGCGTGAAGATTTTCTCGCAAATCTATACCTTCTTCGCAGACCTCGACCCGCAATATTCCAAATCTCTGGGACTTCTTGTCAGTATTGTGCTTGCGGCACTCTATATCGTGATGTGGATATGGACACGGCTGAACTCAAAATGGCGGATCACACACAATGAGTTCGAACACTATGAGTTCGGCCGAATGGACGATTCGCTGGCACGCGGCGCCAAACGGGTGCGAACGAGCTATCCGGACCTATTCGAGTTTTTGCTCTGTATGGCGGGCGACTTGATTATCTTCGATTCGGTGGGCCAACGGGAACTGCGGAGAATCCCCCATGTTCCGCTATTACCGCTGGTCAGGCGAAAAATCAATCGTATCCTGGAGAAAACGGCGATTACCGCAGGGGAAATCGAAGACGAATCCGGCGAAGAAGGGTGAAATTTAAGAGCACCTCTCTGAAATACAGAAAGGTGGCACCCAAGCCCCCAGCCTGCCGGTGTTTTTAGAGATTGCGTTTTGTTTTCCGGCGTTTGCGGGCGAAGAACTCCTGCAGAACCTGACGGCAAGGCTCGGCCATGAATCCGGAGATCACCTCAATACGGTGGTTCAACCGTTCGTCCTGAACAATATTGTAAAGGCTTTCGCAGGCCCCGGCCTTGGGGTCGGCAGGGCCATAGACCAGTCTGTCAAGCCGCGACAACACCAACGCCCCGGCACACATCGGACATGGTTCCAGCGTAACATACATCGTACAGCCGATCAGCCGCCAGGTCTCCAGATACGCGGCGGCCTGTGTCAGAGCAATCATTTCGGCGTGGGCTGTCGGATCAGAGAGCACCTCTCGCTGATTGTGCGCCCGGCCGATGATTTTGCCCTGATACTCAATAACCGCCCCGACAGGCACTTCGTCCTCTTCAGCACCGGCAAGCGCCTCCTGCAAAGCTATGTTCATATACCGGCTTGCACAACTCAGATCAAATGTCGATTCCACAGGCAACGAATTGAACGAATTACTTATTTCATCGGGGTTTTTCATAGCTCGTAACCATAACCGTCTTGCCCGAAGCCGTCAAGGAAAGGAAAGAATTTGCATTTCGAGTGCCATACAGTTGACACTAACCTTGTCTTTTCATTAGGTCCATACAAATCTAATAGGGTATCCTGCAGCGATAAGGATTGCATTTATGGGCTAAGAGGTTCTTTATTGGGGTATGAGGTAGGGATTGTGGAGCTGACTGCCAAGTGGGCGGTGGAGTACGGGGGGAGCGAGTGAGAGATAAGCCGGTGTTGCCCGGAATAGAGTAGAGGCGGCACCGGTTTATACCAATGCGTTTTTCCTGAGGGATTCCTTGATTTGCCGTGTAAGAGATGGTAAAATCACCGCTGGTTTTTAATCAGGGGGGATTTGTAACAGGTGCAGGTAGAAAATTTTATGGCAAAAAAGGGTTCCGGGCAGTCTAAGAACACGTATAACCCATACTTGGCAGGTCTATTGGCCTGGCTGGTACCGGGCGCCGGCCATTGGTATCTGGGTCAGCGAAGCCGGGGCAGCGTGATATTCACGGCAGTCGGCATAACATTCCTGATGGGAATCATGCTAAGCGGACTGGAAATGATCGATCCGCAAAATGCAAAAGCCTGGTTCTGTGCGCAACTTCTGTGCGGAACACCAACCCTGATCAGCCTGCTGATTCAGGACCCAACCACTACCATCAAAGAAATATACGGCCGCGGCGTCGATCTGGGCCAGGTCTATGCCGGGGTTGCGGGACTTCTGAATCTGCTGTGCATTCTGGATGTCCTGAATCGAAAACTACAGTCTCCGGCAAAACAAAACAGCGCTGTCGAGAAAGGATAAAATATCTTGTGGAACTCGTGTTATATCCTGGCGGAATTGTTCAGTCAGCCGCTGTATGTGCCAACCAATACCCTGTCGCTCTTGTGGGCTTTGCCGATTTGCCTGAACATCGCAGTGGTCTATAAAGCAATTAAAATGGAAACCATGCGACCAAAGATATTTGTACGAGAAGTACTGCTGCTGTTTGTTACTATAATTGGTTTTTTGAGCGTAGTGGCTGTGGGATTGCTGGGTGTAGCCTGTATAGCCGGTCAGTTCTGATTTATTTACACGTCCCTGGTGCTGAAGAAGAAGTTGATGTCTTAATTTTTCTTTCTGCTTTGGGCCATGTCGTTGTTTCGCTCAGTCCCCAGGCCTTGGCTGTACCGGCCTTAAGTGCTGTCCGCAGTGCCGTCCGGCTATCTCCCTTTTGCGTCCAACCCTTTAAGAAACCTGCCAACAGATAATCGCCGCAGCCGAGTGTCGATTGTACGTTCCGAGCCTTGCCCTGGTATCGCACCTGGTAACTGCCCTCAGCGGTAACCAGTATCGCTCCCTTTTCACCCCTGCTGATAAGAATATGCTCCACCTGGCCCAACAAACTTTCTCCGGCTTTTATCAGTGTTTGTGGGTTATCCGCGAGTTTTTCGTCCAGCAGTTCTCCAAGTTCCTCCACATTCGGCTTGATCAACCACACGCCCCCATCGTGTACAATTGCTTTCAGCATCGGCCCTGAACTGTCCACCGCCACTTTTGCTCCTTTTGCCCGGCATCGGCCCATAATCCGCAGCACCTCCGGCAAAAACGATATTTCACCCGGCGATCCGGCAAAAACGCATATCCGGTCCCGGCCGATTATCTTGTCTATGTCTCGATATAAATTCTTCAGGTTTTTTTTGGAAGACAACCCGCTCACCGACCGTAAATGCACCTCGCGATTGTTTTTTTGATCGATGATATTGACATTTTGCCTGGTTCTTCCGTCAACAACTGTAAAACGGGTCTTGACAAACCGGCTCAGGGAGGCCGCCTGCTGCTTCATTTGCGGATAATCATCCCGACCCCACAACCCCGCAGCATAACTCTTCACTGCCATCCAGGCCAATGCCCGCGAAACATTCAGGGCCTTGCCGGCCGGGCGAAACTCCTGACTGCTGATTTGTTTGTGCTCGCCCCATTCCAGCCCGTCCACCCGGCAGAATATGTCCCAGCAGGGATTTATCCCTATAGTTATGATCTTCCCTCTATACTTCATACTATTTTCCCCATTAACACGATCTGTAAAAAGCGTAACCGGTTACGAAAAAACTTGCTGATAACCAGTTTTTATGATACAATGAATGTTTCGTACTTGTATGTAGTATATGTCAATTGGAGTTATTATGAAACAAGCACCCTGGATCAATTATCGGCCGGAAATCAAGATTCTCGACTGTACCATCCGCGACGGAGGCCTTATCAACGGTCATATGTTCGAGGATGGTCTGGTCAAGGCTGTCTATGATACCTGCGTGGCAGCAGGGATCGATTATATGGAATTGGGCTATAAGGGCGACAAAAAAATCTTCGCTCCTGACAAACACGGCGACTGGAAATATTGCGATGAAGACGACATTCGACGCATTGTCGGCGACAATGATTCACAATTGAAGTTGTCCGTTATGGCTGATGCTGAAAAGTGCGACTTCAAAAAGGACATCCTCCCCAAAGATCAGTCTGTCATCGATCTGATTCGTGTTGCCACCTACATCCACCAGGTCCCCACCGCCGTGGCTATGATAAAAGACGCCAAGGACAAGGGATACGAAGTTACTGTTAATCTTATGGCAGTATCCGTTGTCCAGGAACGTGAACTGAACGAGGCTTTGGATATTTTTGTTCAGACGGACGTGGACGCTGTTATTCTGGTCGATAGTTACGGCGTGTTATATTCTGAGCGGGTCCATGATTATATCAAGCGGTACTTAAAAGCCGTTAAGGGTACCGGCAAAGAGGTCGGCATCCACGCTCACAATAATCAGCAGTTGGCTTTTGCCAATACGATTGACGCACTCGTCGCCGGGGCCAATCGACTGGACGCTACTATGAGCGGTATCGGCCGAGGGGCAGGCAACTGTCCAATGGAGTTATTGTTGGGCTTTTTGCACAATCCAAAATTCAAGCTTCGGCCGGTACTACAGTGTATCCAGGATCATTTCATTCCGCTCCGCGAAAAAATCGAATGGGGCTGTCTGATTCCTTATTTCATCACAGCCCATTTCAATCAGCATCCTCGTTCCGCCATCGAACTGCGAGCAGGCGAAGACAAGGATAACTATGTTGATTTCTACGACCACTGGAACGAATCATAAAATGAAGAAGTAGTGAGTGGTGAGAAGGAGAGAAGAAAAGAACATCGAATTAAAAAAATATTGAATAAAGAAAACCTCGTGGGGTAAGACCCCACCCTACGAGACTACAAAAAAATGGTGCGATACATCACACCCTACTTAACTGCTATTCGGTGTGAGTGGCAATATACTGTTGCCTCTTTACCCCTTACAAATCCGCACAGTGTAATGTTGCACTGCCGAGCCACCTCGACGGATAGTGTTGTCGGTGCTGAAACCGCCGCGATCAGCTCCACCCCGGCCCGTGCGGCCTTGGCCGCCATCTCGAAACTTACCCGACCAGACAGTACCGCCGCGCAGCCTGCCGTGGGTATCTCTTGCAAAATGCACTTGCCAACCGCTTTGTCAAAAGCGTTATGTCTTCCGATGTCCTCGCCAACCGCTATAATCTCCCCAGCCCGTATCAGTCCCACCGCGTGTGTTCCGCCGGTCCGCCGGAAAATCTCCTGCCGTTCCCGTAGCGCTTCGGGCATCCGGGTAAGCTCTTCCTTTGTTATACGCAGGCTATCGCCCGCCGTCGGCAGTGACTGTGTAATTTTTTCGATAGCCTCACTGCCGCAAATCCCGCATGAACTGACGATTAAGACCCCGCGTTGCTCCTTCGTCTCTTTGTTGCCATCGGCCAACCGCATCCGAATTATCTGTCGATTGTCCGGACACACCTCCAGCAAATGAATATCGTTTTTATTCCTGATCAAACCTTCCGAAAAGGCAAAGCCCACCGCCAGCGCCATCTCGTCACAGGGCGTGCACATCATGGTATAGGTACCAACATCTTTGATCTCGACCGTCAAGGGTTCTTCCCGTACAACCTCCCGCTTTTGGCGATTGAGCAGTTCCGCCCCCTCGGCCACACAATCAACCTCGATGTCAGCCGTTACGTTGTGATATTCGTTATTCCACATTATTAAAAAAAGACGCCAGCGTCAAAAGTTTTTCGACCCCACGATTTTGGAGCGTGGGTGCTGTTTTTGCACAGTTTTTCGGACTTTTGGCGGTCACATCAAAAATGAGAAATGTGATTAAGCCTGTTTTCTGGAACGTCTGCCGGCGATTTCCTTTGCCCTGGCGAAATCGACGGGTGTATTAACATTCAAAAAGCTCAACAGTTCCGGATCAACCGTTTTTATTTCTTCTTCGGCAATCTCGCATACGTTCAACCGCTCATAAAACGATACCATCTTCCGCTGTCCCGCATCCAGGGACTGTTTTATTGCCGGCAGTACATTTTTGTGATAGACCGCCAGCATCGGCTCTCGATAGCCGTTCACTACCGGGACAACTATATCGCTTTCGGGTGCCGCCTTCATCAATAACCGGGCCAATTGATAATTATCGAACGGCATATCACACGCGGTTACCAGACTCCTCTCGTAACTGCCGGCCTTTAGTCCCGAATACAAACCCATCAACGGGCC
>DAOVXR010000062.1 GCA_030636065.1 Sedimentisphaerales bacterium
AACGTTTCCGAATGACGAACAGAGAGTTCCAAATTGCCAAACTTATCTGCCAAGGTCTTAACAACGAAGAAATTGCCAAAATCGTCAATATTAAAAATGGTACCGTAAAAACCCATATCAGAAACATCTATAGAAAAACCTGGGTACACAATAAAATCGCGATGCTCCTGAGATTCGTCGAAGACGCCAACCACTTCTGAACAACCCGTCCCACAGGTGTCTTGCCTGCAATTAACTGTACCGCGGGTATCTTGCCTGCAATCTCTTTTCTACATGCTGTATGCTTCGCTGGGTGCCACCTTTCCGCCGAAGGCAGAGAGGCACTCCTGTTTTCCCTCTTTCTCACAACCCACCACTCCCTTTTTTTGCGTCGGGTGCCACCTTTCTGTATTTCAGAGAGGTGCTCCTGTTTTACCTCTTTCTCGCAACTCATCACGCCTTTTTTTTGCGCCTATATCGCCGGTTTCGGACGCTTACGCAACAGTAGCACCCATGTGTTATTACCAGTTAACCGAGACAGATTGATCGAATGTAGAGTCGCCGTAATCAAAAGACATAGTGAAATCGACGGGGTTAGACTGTGAAGGGATATCGCTACCAAACATAAAGAGCATAAACGTACAGTTCTTCAGGTCAAACATAGCGTAATTGGGATAAACGGCAGAAGGAGCCGCATCAAAAGGTTTATTGAACATGTACATATTGCCAAAGCAACGCAGGCCATCACTGCCCGATGGGATTTGGAACTCAAAACCGCCCCACTGCATAGTTACCTCACTGCCGGTTATGTCCGCGTTGAGCTGGTCAACCGACATAGACCCCATCATCATAAGAAAATTGCTCTGAGGACGAAAAAACGGATGATCCACACGCAAAACATTAGTTTGCCCTGACAGAAATTTCATTGAAAGCGATTGATAAGAGCCGTTGATTACGTCTTCGTCAGCGTTCGCGATGCCCTCGTACTGACCGGCGGTCATCGTCATAGTAAGAGGACTGCTCAAACCCGACAGATCAACCTGATTGGCAAAGATTAAGAAAGTGCCTCTGTTCAGGTCTAACAACATCAAATTGATATTTCCCGGATCGCCGCTATTCCCACCGACATGAAAGAGCCTGCCGTACATAATGCTGTCGGGCGACAAAGCAACAGGGTTAGCGTCAAAGACAAGATTACCTTCATACCAAAGGCCGAAATTCAGCGTTCCGGCACTGGCGAATTCCTGTTCGAGCGCATCGAACCTGCCCATAGTCATAAAGAAATCCGACGGGTTTTCTCTGTCCAGCCCGCCGGGATACGCCATAAACATATCTATTGAGATGATTCTATGGACACATTCGTAAGCACCCATATCAATAATATCGTTATATACACGATTGTTTCCTTCGATGTCGGTACTATAACCCGACATAACATCGTTATTCCCACTGTTCAGACAGGGCGAATTAGTCAGCAAAGCGTAATCGCCGTCCACCCAGAAATCATCACTTGTATCTTCAGCAGTGCCGCTATCATCCCAATATCCGTCTTCGCTGAAATATGGGTTCTGATCAATGTTCGTCTCATTGCCGTTGTCATCCACAACCCAGTCAACCACGCAGGTATCTTCACGTCTGATATTCTCAGAGCCGCCCTCGACATTACTGTAAGCAATGGTTATTGTCGAATCTTCAACAAGGGCGATTTCCGGCCCGTCGCTTTCCTGGGCCACTACATTATCCCATAGAATACAATTAGTAACTGTCGCGGTACTATTATTGAATAACCTGACCCCGCCACCGCGTAAAACAGCTTCGTTGGCACTCAAGGTGCAATTTGTCAAAGATGCTGTACTGTCGTTGTTGTAAATCGCCCCGCCGTACTTACCGCAAATATTCCCGGTAAGAACACTGTTGACAATTCCGATGGTGCTGCTGTCGAGGTATATGCCGCCGCCGAAGTTCGATGCGAAATTACCGTTGACCATACATGAGACAAAAACGAGATCGCAATTACTCTCAGCACAGATACCGCCCCCTTTATAAGGAAATCCGGGATCGGCTCCGAGAACGAAATTGTCGCTGATGGTACAGCCGACAAGTTCCGGGCTGCTGTTCATGGAACAATACAAGCCACCGCCGTTACTGGCGGTATTACCACTGATAATACAATTGTTGAGGACGGGACTGCTGCTATAGCAGTAAATTCCACCACCGGAGGATTCGGCCGAGTTATTACTAATCGTACAGTTTTCGATGATCGGGTCAGCGTTGTCGCAAAGTATGCCTCCACCGGAAGAATCTGTATTGTTATCGCTGATAACACAGTTGAGAATCGACGGACTACTGTAGTAACAATAAAAACCGCCGCCCCAGGCAAAACCACCGTTAATAGTTAAGCCGTACACGATTGAGTTCGCGTCTTCCTGGGTGTGGAAATAGAACCCGCGATGCGGCTCTGATGCCGTGCCACAGGGGTCGATGATCGTAGCCTCCACTATGGCCGCCTCGCAGGGATCGGTACTACGCAAAGTGAGGGCCTTGCCCTGAAAATCAAGGTCGCGATTACCAGAGCCGCTATACGTACCCGATGCGAGAATAACAACATCGCCATCGCCGGCAGCATCAAGCCCGGCCTGGACAGTAGCCTTCGGCCCGTGCACCTCGTCCCAAAAAGCCGCCTTGCCGTCCCACTGATCATTTCCTTCGGTGCAATTGACATAGAAATCAGCCGCACTGAGCGATATAGTCCCAAAACATAATACAGATATGACAACAGACAAGACGGAGGGGATGTTTTTTTTCATAAAAAGTCCTTTTTGGAATAATTGGAATTAGTACTAATGTGTGGAGCAAAGCCCTGTTTTGCAGAAGAACCTCATAATTTGACGCAACTGCCAAAAGTCCGAAAAACGCTGCAAAAACAACAGCAACGCTCCAAAATCGAGGGGGTAAAGTACTTTTGACGCTGGCGTCGATATTGGCAAAAAATGCCATCGCATGTTCTTTAGCTTCGCCACTTCTTTGGTAGGTAACTTCATTTCTTTGGTAGGTAACTCAAAATCCCTCGTAGCAACATTATTATCGACTATTAGTCCGATAATGCATTAAATTTCAGGCATTTTTATTCAGGATGAGTATAATACGCAGGGCAAAGCCCTGTTTTGCGGAAGAACCCCATAATTTGACGCTGGGGTCTGTTTTAGCGGACAGAATATTTATAAAGCGCGAATGTAAAAGGCTTAGGAAGAGAAAAGGTAATTCGGTCGTCGGTGTCAGGGGTGGCCGTGAAGTCGGCGTCCCGGCCCAGTATTAGTCTGCAATCAACCTTACGCCCGGTGAGGTTCCAGGTTCGCAGGTTGGCTTTTGGCTGGTCATCCAATTCTCGAAACACCAGGAAATAACCTGTTTTTCCATTGACTGACTGGAAGCCGGTCCAACCTGTGCCGCAAGGCTCCTGCCCGATGGGGAAGATTTTACCTTTATGTATTCCTCTCTGATGTTGTCGGTAACTTCTTTTTGCCACGTCGCGGAAGCCGTACCTCGCAGATAGTAATGTGGCATGGGATCAGTTCAAGTTGCCGTTTGATGTTCCGACTGCGCCGAAGGCGAACATCGCCGCTATGGGAGCACTGAAACTTGAGTACACCTCACAGACTGTCATCGTTACCGGCAAAGATTTTGTGATAACAGTCGGCAAAGACAGCGGCGATATCGAATCGTTTGTCTTTCGCGGCAGGGAGCTGATTGCCTCCGAGTTGG
Organism: Sedimentisphaerales bacterium; assembly: GCA_030636065.1. The sequence continues at coordinate 3,742 of DAOVXR010000062.1, forward strand.
TCCCCAATTTCTGGCGGGCGCCAATTGATAACGATAACGGTAACAAAATGCCCGAACGGCTAAGCGCCTGGCGCAAGGCCGGGCCTGACCGCAAGGTGAACTCCGTTACCGCCGAGCGGCTCTCGAAAAAAGTGGTTCGCATTGATGTACAGGCCACCCTGCCGGCCGGTAGCAGTTCTTATCGAAATACTTATACTGTTTATGGTAGCGGCGATGAGGGAGGCATGAAGGGGGCGGAGGGGGCTATATCGAACCAGCTCCAGGCGACACGCGGTAGTAAGGGCGATTACGCCATGATTTACAGTGCCAACGACAATGACTGGGTGCTTGTACTGAAGGCGGTCAAGTAAAAACTATTTTCCTGTCAACAGAAATATATCGGCATTACCGGAAAACATAATTCAAACCAGATTAATACTGAAATAATTTTCAGCATTGTTGAAACTGACGTCTTCGACCAGCCTGCCCAAAAGTTTCATATCGTTTGGCAGTGCGCCGTTTTCGACGTCGCGGCCGATAAGGTCGCAAAGGATGCGACGGAAATACTCATGACGGGGAAACGATAAAAAGCTGCGCGAATCGGTCAACATACCCACAAAATGGCTCAAAAGCCCAAGATTGGAAAGAGCCTTGAGTTGTGCGATTATGCCTTCCTTCTGATCGAGGAACCACCAGCCCGAGCCGAATTGAATCTTACCGGCCGTCGAGCCGTCCTGGAAATTACCTGTCATAGCGGCGATCAAATAATTGTCGCGCGGGTTGAGATTGTAGAGGATGGTTTTTGCGAGTTTATTCTGTTGATCAAGCCTGTCCAGCAGCTTGCTTAGCGGACGGGCGATCTCAAAATCACCAATCGAATCAAAGCCGGTATCCGGCCCGATACTCTGCAACTTGCGGGTGTTGTTATTTCGCAGGGCGCCTAAATGGAATTGCTGAACCCAATCTTTTTCAGCGTCCATAACACCAAACTCGACAAGCATTGCCGATTTGAATTTGAGTTGCTCGGCAGTGTCTGGTTCCTGGCGGGATCGAATTTTGTCAAAGATTACCTTGATCTGGTCTTCGGTATAATCCTCGGCGCAGGCGGTCTCCAGACCGTGATCGCTGATACGGCAGCCCACCTGATGAAAATAATCATGCCTTTTTCGCAGCGCACCCATAAACGCGTTATAATTGTTGATGTCGATTCCCGCGGCCCGGCCCAAAGCGTCGATATAGCCGTTCCAAATCTCTACATTTTCGACAGCCATAGCCTTGTCCGGCCGCCATGTGGGCAGTACCTTGATCTCGAACTTATCTTCGGCAATTTTCTTATGATGTTCAAGCGAATCAACAGGGTCATCGGTGGTACAGACGACCTTCACATTCATTTTGCGCATAAGGTTACGGACGCTGAACTCCGGCGTACACAACATTTCGCCACATTTATCGTATATTTTCCGGGCTGTCTTCGGACTCAGCAGGCTGTCTGTCTCGAAGTAGCGTTTAAGCTCCAGGTGTGTCCAGTGGTACAGCGGGTTGCCCAAACAGTAGGGAACGGTCTCGGCCCATTTTTCGAATTTTGCATAGTCGCTTTCTTCGCCCGTGCAGAAACGTTCTTCGACGCCGTGCGTTCGCATGGCCCGCCATTTGTAATGGTCGCCGTACAGCCAGATTTGGGTAAGGTTTTCATATCGCTTGTCATCGGCGATGTCAGCCGGCGGCAAATGACAGTGATAATCATAGATGGGCATTTTTGCCGCGTGTTGATGATAGAGTTTTTTTGCTGTTTCGGTTTGCAGAAGAAAATTTTTCGTGATAAATTTCTTAGCCATTTCAGTATCCTTTTTTGCCACAGATTTTTATGCGAAGCCTGAATTGTTTTTGACGGCACGATCTAACTCTGCCATCGGCGGATGATGAGAGTGTTATTTTGGCCGCCGAAGCCGAAGGAGTTTGACATGACGACATTTAGTTCGGCTTTGCGGGCATGATTGGGTACATAGTCGAGATCGCATTCGGCGTCCGGCTCGAACAGGTTAGTTGTTGGCGGTATGATCTGGTCTCGCAACGCCAACACACAGGTGATAAGTTCTACTGCGCCGGCGGCGGCAATAAGATGCCCTAACATACTTTTCACACTACTGATGGGAATATGACTGGCCTGGTCGCCGAACACGTTTTTAATAATTTTTGTTTCGATAGTGTCGTTTTCGGAGGTGCCGGTCCCGTGGGCGCTGATATAGTCGATTTTTTCGCCGCTCAGCCCTGCGTCTTTCAGCGCCAGTATAACCGCAGCCGTACCACCGCGTCCGTCCTCGTGCTGGTCGGTTACCCGGAAGGCGTCGGCGGTACTGCCGTAGCCGATAATCTCGGCTAAGATAGGCGCACCACGACGGCGAGCGCATTCGAGTTCTTCGAGAATCAGGGCGCCGGCGCCCTCGGCAAGAACAAACCCATCGCGGTTTTTTTCAAACGGACGCGAGGCCGTGGCAATGTCATCGTTGCGGGTCGATAGGGCGGTCAGCCGATTGAAACCGGTCAGTCCCAGCGGATGAATCATCGAATGGGTACCGCCTGTAACTATTATGTCGGCGTTACCGTAGCGGATAAGTTCATTTGCTTCGCCGATGGCCTGGGTACTGGCGGCGCAGGCTGTCAGGCAGCTCATACATGGCCCGCGAAGTTTGAACAGCCGGGCCAGATAAGCGCCAGGCATATTGGGTTCCTGTTCGAGTTCGCGGATAGCATCCATACGTTCGAGGGCGGTTTGTGCCCATTGGTGCCAGTCCATTTCGTTACTGTCGTTTTGCCAACCGTTGACAGCCGCCGCCGCAAAATTATCAAAATCGAGCGGCCCCTCACCGGCGCCTAAATAGACGCCGATATTCTCGTCGGCGGGAATATTTTCGGCAGGGTGATCATTTATTGGAAAGGGCAGCTTTGCCTGTCGCCAGGCTTGTAGGGCAGCGGTAATAATAAAGCGAGAGTTTCGTCCTGCCTGACGGTATTCGTCGTGCATATCGGCGGGCAGGTCTGCCAGATGGTCATAGTTCGGAACCTCAGCCGAAAACTGCGAGGGAAACGTCGAGGCGTCGAAGAGGGTGGTTTTTTTTATGCCACTGTCGCCTTTGAGCAGCCGTTGCCACATTTGTTCAACGTCATTGCCCAACGGTGTTACAACACCCGTACCGGTTATTACAACTCTTCGTTTTGCCATTTTATCAATTTCTCAGCCCCCTATGTTAATAGGGGGTCATTCCCGCGAAGCATGCCCCTGCGAAGGCAGGGGGCGGAAATCCACTCTTACACTCTTACACTCTTACACCCTTACACCCTTACACCCTTACACCTTTTTAATCGTTAATGCCGCCGTTTGTCCGCCGTAGGTATAGCAACAGGCCATCGCGTGATCGATTGAAGCGTCAATCGGTTTTGCATTGTTGATATTCAGACCGTATTCCGCTGGTTGATTCGGACAGTTCATTGTTGCCGGAATCTTCTTTTCGTGCAGGGCCAACACTGCCGTTGCGAAATCGATTGCCCCTGCCCCTGCCCCGCAATTGCCGAACCGGCTTTTTGTGGCAAAGACAGACAGGTTTTGTGTATGTTCTCCGAAAACGGTTTTTATTGCCTGGGCCTCGCTACGATCATGCCCAGCCACAGCTACACCATGCGGTATGAGCAGTTGTATTTGATTGGGACTCAGGTTCGCGTCCCGCAGTGCTTTTTGCATAGCGAGACGAATACCGACAGCTTGTTCTTCCGGTTCGACGAAGTCTTTGCTGAAATTATATGATGCTCCGAAGCCGGTCAGTTCCGCATAGATTGTCGCGCCCCGACGGCGGGCATGTTCCATTTCTTCCAGCACTACCATTCCGCCCCCGTCGCCTGCCACACTGCCGTCGGCGTCTCTGTCGAATGGCCGACATGCCTGTTCGGGGCGATCGTTGTAAGGGGTACTGGCACGGGTGATCAGACATGAGCGCATGATGTTCATCGGATTGACTTTGCTCTCGGCCCCGCCGGCGAGCATGACATCGGCTCTGTCGTGAACGATATTACGATACGCTTCGCCGATAGCCAGGGCGCCGGAGACCTCGGCACAGGTAATTGAGTTATTGGGTCCCTGCAGGTCGTGGATGATAGTGATATGGCAACTGAGCATATTCGGCAGGTATTTCAGCAGCCAGAGTGGTGTCAGCCAATCCATTCCTTCTTTGCCCCATTTGCGCAGGCTGAATTGGCCGTCTTCGCTGCCGTGTTCGAGTGCGGCAGCCAGTTCTACAAGGTCGCAGCAGATAAGTCCCGCCCCGATATTGACACCGCTTCGGACGGGATCGATATTTGTCGGGACGTCGGGGTCGGTGCCGCGTGTTTTGAGTCCGGCGTCGCGGAATGCGCCGTCAGCCGCCGCTATGGCCAATTCGATGTCGCGTGACATAAGTTTAATTGATTTGCGTTGGGCCTTCGGAACGATTTTCGACATTTTCAGTTTCGGTGCTTCGCCT
>DAOVXR010000257.1 GCA_030636065.1 Sedimentisphaerales bacterium
CATGGCCCGCCCTACCATCGCCTGTCTTTTGATGATTACATCAGACGCTGCCACCCAACAATGGCGAATATAAGAGCACCTCTCCTCCTTCGGCGGACAAGTCTGAAATACAGAAAGGTGGCACCCAACGGTCCTTAGGGGTCTAATAAAAAATGGTGCGATACATCGCACCCTACTTAATTGCTCAAACCTGAAACCATGCTTAAGCTGGCTTATGCTTTGCATAAGCTGCGCATAAAGCATGCCACCCAATACGAGCAATCTCAAATGGCGGGCATGGCCCGCCCTACATAAGAACCCCCGATATAAAATCGGGAGCTAATAAGAGCCTGTGAATGGTTAGGAAGGTTTTTCGATGGGTGATCTAAATAAACTTGTTTTGATGGCGTGCTCGATATTTTTGAGCCTTATTACTGTCTCTGCCCTGGCGCAGAACCAGGAAACAAAACCCAAAAAAAGCTGGCAGGCCAGGCCTGAACTATGCCGCAACTGGGCCCGGCGCAATGCCAGGATTCTTTACGAGGAGAAGGTGCCGGAATATACGCTGTCGAACCCACTGGTCATGTCCGACGGGACAAAGGTTACGAGCGATAAAATGTGGCAAACGAAACGTCGGCCGGAAATTGCAGAACTTTTCCGCAAACACGTTCATGGAAGGGCGCCTATAGGCCGACCGAAAGAAATGACTTTCAAGGTTTTTGATTCGGACAGCAAGGCCCTGAACGGGCCGGCTGTTCGCAGGCAGGTAACAGTGAACTTTACCGGTAAGCCGGATGGGCCGAGTATGGACATTCTTATCTATCTGCCCGCCGCAGTCAAAAAGCCCGTACCGACTTTCGTTCTCTTGAATTTCTACGGTAATCATGCCATCCATCCCGACCCGGCAATTAAACTGTCGAGTAGCTGGATGCGTGGTAAGGGTCGAGGCATTGTCGATCACCGTGCCACGGAGGAATCTCGCGGCAGTAGTTCCGCTCGTTTCCCAGTGAAGAAGATTCTCAGTCGCGGCTATGGTTTGGCAACAATATACTGTGGCGATCTCGACCCTGACGTCCACGACGGTTTTAAAAACGGCGTACATCCGATATTTGACAAATTGATCGACGGCAAACGCTCACCAGACGCATGGGGTACTATCGGTGCATGGGCATGGGGACTAAGTCGGGCTATGGATTACTTCGAGAATGACCGGGATATTGACCACAAACACATCGCCGTACTGGGACACTCACGTTTGGGCAAAACATCGCTTTGGACCGGAGCGAGCGATGAGCGGTTCGCGTTAGTAATTTCCAATAACTCCGGCTGTGGCGGCGCGGCTTTATCGAAGAGGTGCTTCGGCGAGACCGTCAAGCAGACTAACGTTACGTTCCCTCATTGGTTCTGCGATAATTTCAAGAAGTTCAACGACAAAGAAAACCTGTTGCCTGTCGATCAGCATTTACTGATTGCGCTTATGGCGCCTCGGCCCGTTTATGTAGCGAGTGCCGACAAAGACCTCTGGGCCGACCCGCGAGGTGAGTTTCTTTCGTGTAAAAACGCCGAGCCGGTCTATCATCTGTTCGGGCTTAAGGGGCTGGAAGCTGAGAATATGCCCGCGTTGGACAGCCCTGTCCAAAAAGGCAAAATCGGCTATCATATCCGCACCGGCGGCCACGCCCTGGCCGAATACGACTGGCAGCAGTATATGGATTTCGCCGACAAACACTTCAAGAAAATCTTTTGATCGCACAAGTTAGACTGTTGAACCATCCACCTCGAAGACTCGGTGGCTGCCACCCGTCGTAGGAAAATGAAGAATTAAGAAACCCGAATGAGGAATCAATAAGGAATAACCAATGGCGAATATAAGAGCACCTCTGGGCCTTCGGCGGAAAAGTGGCACTTAGTTGGAATACCATGCTTAAGCTTGCTTATGCTTTGCATAAGCTACGCGTAAAGCATGCCACCCGTCCAACATTCAACATTGAATAAGATCGCCACACGGAGTGTGCCTCCCACTTTAAAGAATGGCGGGCATGGCCCGCCCTACAGAAGAACCTGTGAACGGTTACAAACGTCCTATAAATCGCCGTAACCATATAGATACACGGACAGGCCGAAGAGCCTGCCGCCTTACACATCTTGCAGACCGACTACTTGCCATTGTAAGCCTATAGTTTATATGAGCTTACGAATGGGTGATAATTCGAAATCCGTATTGCGGTCCCGGATATTATTCTTTCAGGATGACAGCTAAGTATCGAGGCCGCGGTGCCGACACTAACCAAGGGTGATACCAATTATATAGGGAGCCTGATTATGGCGTTTAAGATTTTGATTGTTGACGATTCATCTGTTACACGATCTGTGCTCAGAAAAACCATCGCTATGACAGACATAGACGTCGATGAGATTCTCGAAGCCGGCGACGGACTGGAAGCGCTTGATGTACTTTCCGACAATCAGGTCGATCTAATTATGGCGGATATCAATATGCCGAGGATGAACGGTATGGAAATGACCGCCGCGATTCTGGCGAACGAAAAGACCCGCGATATTCCGGTGGTGATAGTAACAACTCATTCCGATGATACGCGCATAAACGAACTCTGTAGCCAGGGTGTAAAAAAATATATCCACAAACCTTTTACACCTGAAAAAATCAGAGACGCTCTGCATGAAGTCCGGTCGAAAACAGAGCAGGTGAGCAGTAGAGATTAAAACTTCAAAAATAAATAAAACAAAAATAATGACGAATAACAGAAAGTTGCCATCGCCTGATGATTACATCAGACGCTGCCACCCGCCTTATTGAATTACAAGTCCCTTTTGTCGCAGATACTCTTTCAGGTCCGGAATGTCTATTATGTGGAAATGGAACACGGAGGCCGCCAGCAGAATAGTAGCTCCGGCTTCAACCGCCTCATAAAAATGTTCCAGCTTTCCGCCGCCGCCGGAGGCAACCACTTCGCCCGAAATCACCTCTTTAATGGCTCGGATAATCGGTAAATCATATCCGGTTTTTGCTCCGTCACCGGCCTTGCTGGTAGGCAAAATTACCTGTACGCCAAATCCGTCAACTTTTTTGGCCCACTCTACGGCGTCTGTTCCGGTGGCAGTGCGTCCGCCGTCGATATACACTTCATAGCCGGACGGCATAGATGAATTCTTATCGACGTCAATTGCCACAGTTACTTTTTCCGGACCGAATTCCTTAATCATCTCACCGATAATTGCCGGTTCACGAAACGCGGCACTGCTGGTGGAAATCTTATCCGCACCCGCGTCCAAAACCGCTTTCGCTGACTTCACGTTACTTATACCCCCGCCCACTGTGAACGGCACCGTCGTAACATCAGCCACTCGCTGCACCACCTCCAGCATTGTACCACGCCCTTCGACCGTTGCCGTTATATCCAGCATGGCCAATTCATC
>DAOVXR010000242.1 GCA_030636065.1 Sedimentisphaerales bacterium
GTGCCATTTTATAAAACTCCGGTTTTTAGATGCCGCTAAGCCAGGGCGTCCACCAAACAATTCTGTTCTAATAGTGATTTCTTGCCGGACCGGCCGTACAAACCTATGTCGCGTCCGGACTGAGCGATAATGCGAAAAACATTATCGAAGTGCCCCAGGACTTTATGTGAGGCGATGGAGACAACATTATTGAGTCTTTTTACTTTTTCGGCAACATCGTTGAGCATATCGCTCAGGGCCAACAGGCGGTTAGCAGCCGTTTCTGCTGAATTCTCTTTTGGCAATCGCCGTTTATTAGCGGCCCTCTCGCTGTCGTGGCGGCTTTGGCGTTCTTGTAAGGCCTTGGCCAACTCACGAGCCGTGGCAGGTTTATTGTTCCGGGGGAAAAATTCAACTGTTGCCTGACGAACAACCTGGCGACGTTTCTTTTCGTTCGCACAGATCGCCTCTGTCAACTGTCGCTCATTTGCCGCCAGCGCCTCCAGACGCGACATATCATAATGTCGCATGGCGTCGAGCTTGTTTTCGAGGACAACAGCCAAACTTTGATGCCACTGCAAATCGTCTTCCAGTATCTGGATCAGTTTTTCAACAGCCTCAGACATTACTTAGTCCTTGTAATTCTTTATTTTTTTATGCATGATTATTTTTTACACATCGTAACTCTTTATAAGATAACTTATTGCAGCCCAATTTAAGCCGCGCCAACTTTATGTTATCTTCGTGTCTTATCATTCGTCAACTGACAATCACCAGGCCGAGAAAGACCGAGAAAAAATACTCTTTTTCGGGGTGGAGAATTTTACTTTTTTTATTTTTACTCATAATTTACTTTCAGGTGAAAGCGACTTAAGTATAGCCAAAAGGTTATATACAATACCTGATAATACGAAATATCCTGCTTTTCAGTTTGTTGCTTTCACCTGCTGAACAGCCTCTCTTGTAAAAATCAAAAAAGTCAAATTCGGAGCACCAAAAAAGGAAGATTTTTTCTGTAAATACTCACACTCACCGATTTTCATTTTCTTTTATCGCTGCCTGACCGCCCAACTGTCTTATCAGGGCTTTGGCCAATGGCGAGTCTCCCCTTTGGGAAATTCGAGAGATCAGTTCCGAGTCAAGTTGTCGGATAAAGGTGGTTGCGCCCGGCCCCTGGTCGAAAAGGGTGGGGGTTTGGGCATTGCGGAACTCACGCATCATGGTGCCGTAAAAAACCTCATTGACAACCTGGTTGGCCAGGGTTTTCAGAGTATCAGGCGATTTCTCACCTGCCTGACCGTTTATATTTATACTGTTACGCGCCTGCTGCAGAGATCGCGGTTCGGAGACCTTATAGCCTGCCGGGTATCCCAAATTGTTCACAGCACTAATTGTCATAATCTATTTTTACTCTCTTACTCTTACACTCTTACACTCTTACACTCTTACACTCACTTAACTTTAATCCTGGCTCGTAGCGACCCGGCATCCTTCAGGGCGTAAATGGCGTCGATTTTTTGTTTTACCGACACATTTAGCTGATCCAGTGCGGTAATCAAATCATCGAGTTTTGCCGTGCCTTCTTTGATGGTATCGAATTTCGACCATTGAGTTTGTTGTGGTTTTATTTGTGGGTCGATACGGATCATCAGTCCTGTTACGGTTACGGAACAGGGTGTAATTTCCACATTGCCGGTAATTGCGATGGTCCCGGTTCTTTCGTTGATTACGATGGTCGCTTCGGGGTCGGGCAGGTCAACCACCATTCTCATAACCTGCGAGATAAAGCCTGCCGGATTACCTGCCCGTTTATCGGGTATATGTATGCGAATATTGCGAGGATCATGTGCTACGGCTATGGGTGGTGTTCCGGCTTCGATATCTAAGCTGGCATCGGCTTGAAAAGCGGTTGGCGCGTTTATATCGTTGATACGCAGGGCAATTTCGTACGCGGTCTGCCAACCGGACAGGTCTTCATCGATTATCAGGTCGAAATAGGCTCGGCCGTTGGCGTCCTGATCGACAAAACTGTGCAAAAAGTCAACTTCCATCACTGCGCCGTTTTTGATAATGCCGCTCGTTGGGTTATCGGTATTCGGAATACTTACCTGCCCCTGGGCCCAGGCATAAATTGTGTCGTCGGCATGGTTGGCGCTTCGCAGTGGAGTCATCACCAGAATCCCGCCGTCCAGATTTGACGCCCTACCCATACACGAAATTTTAATATCGATTTCGTCCCCGCTGCAAACTCCATTGCGTGGCAGCTCGGCGGTAACCATTACAAGAGCGACATTTTTAGCGTTTTTCAACTCGTCCAGATGCAGAGGCGGGTTGCCCATCTTTTGTAGCATGGTCATCAGTGGCCGGGCCGTGATCAGGACGTCGCCGCCGTCGCCTTTACCGTTTAAGCCCATAACGAGACCCCAATTCCACAGCTTATTCGTTCGTTCGCCGAGTGGCCGGGCAATATCACGAATACGCGTCAGCCCCCCTGCCGGGACAGCGCTCGCCATTATCACCAACGCCGTAACGAATAACGTCAGCAAGCTGCGAGTATGAGTCAAATTATCGGTTTTATCTTTCATATTTAGAATGGATTCAGGTAATCGAGAGCCCTCGCCAAAAAACTTCTTTTTGTAGTGTCGCGGGCCATCCCGGTATGTGTTTTTTTGATTTCGAGCCGGGCTATCTTTGATGATATTATGGTATTGTCAATGTTTATGTCTTTGCTGCGGCACGTACCTGTCAGGGTAATAAGGGTGGTCTCGTCATCGACCGTCATAGAATGGGTCGCTTCCAGAACCAGGGTACCGTTTGGCAGAACGTCGATAATTTCCGCCTGGATACGAGCGCTGAGCGAATCTTCACGTTTGATATCGCTTTTGCCTTCGAACTCACGGTTGAAGTCGCCTGCTATTGACGGATCACCGCGTAACTGGCGGTCGGGCCGAAGATTGCCGCCGCTCAGTCGGAGCCAATCCTTGAGTTTAAAATCGATGGTATGTTCACGCTCCGATTTGGCATCGGCCTTTACCGAATGTTTGCTGACTTCATGCACGATGATGGTAATCAGATCGTGTTCGCGGAAGTCTTTGGGAGTCGGTTCTTCAACGGCAAACCAGCTTGCTTCACTGACCGAGGTAATGTTACGGGCAATATTCGATCTGTTTCTGCCTTCGAGACCGAAAGCACCGCCGGAAGCAACAGAACGTCGGCCCAAATTCGCATTGTGATTTTGACCGGCACCTGGACTACCGAATTTACCGGTGGTTACATTACCTGCCACATTAACGGCACCACCACGCACTTTTCGGGCACTCAGTTCTTCTTCAGCGCGAATGTAGAGACTGTTGCTCTGCCCAGCCGTCGCAAACAACTGCCCGGCCATGCCGGCAACACAGCCAACCACAAGCAGCACAACTAAAACCCTGATTGTATTTAAACTCTTTTGTCTCATTATCGTTTGTAACCGTTCACAGGTTTTGTAGGATGGGCTTCAGCCCATGCTGTCTTACTGGGTGGCACCTTTCTGTATTCCAGACTTGTCCGCCGAAGGAGGAGAGGTGTTCCTGTCGCTATAAAACGCAGCACTAA
>DAOVXR010000278.1 GCA_030636065.1 Sedimentisphaerales bacterium
CTCCGGCCGAAACGGCCCCAATTTGGCGGTCTGCCCAAACGATTTTTCTCTCGATTTTTACGAAATTTCAATCATTTTGGTATTTGTTGTTGTTGCACTTCAGATTAAAATTCAGGAGATTTAAGGATTTAAAGATTGTACCGCAGGCGTCCCGCCTGCAAAGATCAAAGATTCCGCCGAGACAGCGGCAATACACAAAAACAGCACAAGAACGTAGTTGGTCAGTTAATATAATTTCGCTGGGTTCCATGCCGAGGTGTACAGGAGCACCTCTCTGAAATACAGAAAGGTGGCACCCAGCATATTTAATTCAACTGACCAGTAGCCTATATGAAAACCCCCGAACAATCGAGTTCATTATAAACGCCTTATTTGTAATAAATTATACTTGCGGGCAATCGACAGTATATTAAAATAAGTGTAAGTGGGCTGAAGCCCATCCTACATAACTTCACACTTCGCCAGATACGCTCCACAACTTGCATCGGCAAAGGAAATTTCGGAGAGAATCCGAAGCTATTCAACGTGAAAAGGGTGAGGAAAAACAGTCTATAAACAAAAGGACGCCGAAGTTTACGGCGTCCTTTGTGTTTTCTTGTTTGGCTTAACGCTAAAACAAACTCAGAACTTACGCACTTTTCCTTCTGCGAAGCAGCAATCCGCCAAGACCAAGCAGAACAATCGTTGCCGGTTCAGGTATAGTGACCCAGGCGCTATCCTGGAGTTCGCCAAGGCCCAGAAGCTGAGCGGCGGTTTCGTACTCTCCCGTCCCTCCGTTTGGAGCACTTGGGAAATTAAACGAGTTTGCCGTCAGCGAGGCAAGGGTAATCGTGTATTGAATAATATCACCACCATTGAAAGCCTTCTGCTGGCCGTCCTTATCGAAGTCGATCAGGATATCGTAAAGACCATCACCATCGGCTTGGAAAGCGTCATCACCTAAGCTGATGTCAGGAGCCTCACACTTACCGGTTATTATCGGGGCCGAGAACACCAGTAGAGCCGGATCGAAATCCGGATCAAGGTTGAAATACACACCAGCGACTTTCTCCTGATTTCCAACCAGACCGGGCGCGGAGAGGCTCAAGTACACCATTCCATCCGACCCTTCATCATCAAACGTGGCGTTCACCCAAGGTGATGGGTTTGCAGGTATCCCCCCTCCTTCAAAAATCACAGCCATGTCAAAAGATACGACAGCTGCGGATACGGGAATCGAACACATACACAAAACAAATAGCACTGCCAATTTTCTCATACCCTTACCTACCTTTCCTTCTTGCAAATTGTATTGCTTAACCACCAACTACACCCACCCCATCCTTGCCGCGCACAAAAAAACCAGCGCAGACAAAGCTTTCGCTCTCTCTCGCCGGTTCACAGTCACACTTACTCCCAATCCGTCAAGCTTCCATCAGAAGCCTCATCCTAAGTTTACCACATCGCCCAGTAATGTCAAGGGAAAAAACCGGATTTTTTCCGAAAATATTATTATGGCCGTAACACTTTGGCATATAAGACGTTACACGAATATTTCTCGATTATTTTCCCGCAGCCGCAAAAAAATATTCTGTTTTTTTGGATTAACGCTGATTTTAGCCCAAAAACGCTGTTATTTTACAGCACTACCATTTCCGTAGTTGAAGGCTCGTCTTCACCTGCGTCTTGTCAGCTATGATGCGGCATTCAAGATATTTCCCCTTCGGCCGTTCGACTAATTGTGGCTGTTTTACTTAACATCCCTGAAATAAAGAACTTATGCCATTTTCTTCAATCGTTATGAGATTTTTGCTAATTTACTTTGCCAACGTTTTTTTATGTGGTGAATTAGTCAGTATAAACGCCTTATTCGCAATAAATTATGCTTGCGGGCAACCGGTAACACATTAGGATATATTATAAATGAATAACACAAACATACATAGAAAAATAGTGTTTTTGGCCTTTTCGGTATTGGTGGTCTCCAATCTTGCCTTACTGCCGGTGTGGGGTGATGTTATTCATCTGAAGAACGGCGGGCGGTTAGAAGGCAGAGTTACTCAACAGGGCGAAATAGTCACTATCGAGTATCGTGGCGGTTCTATGGTGGTTCATTCGCGATCTGTCCTGCGAATAGAAAAGAAAGCTCTGGCGGAGCAAATCTTTGCCAACCGGTTGCACAAAGCCGCCAACGACGCAGACGCCTGTGTTGAACTGGCTGAGTGGGCCTTCAAAAAAGACCTGAACAGGGAATACGTACAGGCTCTGCGATCCGCCCTGCTGATCGATCCCGGTCATATCAAGGCCCGCCGCTTATTGCGGACCTATAAAATATATCATGCCAATCTGCCGGACAATGAAATGGCCAGGCAAAAGCTGCTGGACGACCATATCGAAGATTTTCAGATTTTCTGTACCGACCACTATCGTATCTGCTACAACACAACCCAGGCATTTGCCGAGTTCACCGGCGAACGACTGGAAAAGCTATACGAAGAATTTATGATCTTCTTCGAAGACCGTAATTTCGAGCCGGCACCGCTGACGGACCGTCTGGAAGTTGTACTGTTTGACTCGGCTCAGGAATTTCGCGAATTTTCACGGGAAATTTCACCGAAAACAACATACTCGACAGGCTTCTATCTCAGCAAAACCAATCGAAGTTATTTCTATGATTCCATCTCTGAGAACAACAGCAAATACCGCCAAATAAAAGACAAGCTGTTGCGAGAGCAGAAAAAACTCCGTGATTTCCGCCGACAGGTACAGGAAAATAACGATCCGAGAGCGCGATATATCTTCAAAGACGGTAACGGTCGCGAAGATAAACTCGACAAAAAGCAAGCCCTGGAAAGATTAGACCGGCAGGAAAACGAACTCCAAAACGAATATGCCAAACTGCACAACTTCTATCGCGACCAGAACATTACCGTAACCATGCACGAGGGAACCCATCAACTGGCCTACAACTGCGGTATCCACAGCCGTTATTTTCAGAACCCCACATGGCTGGTCGAGGGATTGGCCGTGTTTTTCGAGAACCTCGGTGAACAGCGCGGAGAGCGACCCGGCCAACTCAATCAAAATCGTTTTCAGTATTTTGGCAAAGCTTATGCCGCCGGCCGACTTGTCCCACTAAAGGAATTGCTTACACGGGACAATCTGTTTCATCTTGGCGGCGACTCGGCCCTTACGGCCTATGCCGAGGCGTGGGCATTGTTTTACTACCTCGCCAACC
>DAOVXR010000120.1 GCA_030636065.1 Sedimentisphaerales bacterium
ACGCATTTCACCAACCAATATCACATCCGGGTCCTGACGCAGAGCGTGCTTCAACCCGGAGGCAAACGAGGTACAGTCGCTGCCTATCTCACGCTGTTCAATAGCGCATTTATTATTAGTCAGCACATATTCCACCGGGTCCTCCATTGTAATTATGTGCTTACGGTATTTTTTATTCATAGTATCGATCATACTGGCCATTGTCGTACTCTTGCCTGAGCCGGTATCACCGGTTACCAATACCAATCCGCGGGCCAGATCGACCAGTTTATGGACCGCTTCGGGCAGATTCAGTTTTTCCAGCGGCGGCACTTTATCCATAATAGTACGAAAAGCAATGGCAATATTGCCCCGCTGAAAATGAGCGTTCACACGAAAACGGCCCTTGCCGGGAACATCTGCCGAGAAATCAATGTCCCGCTTCTGCAAAAATTCCTCATATCGCCGTTCGGAAACCAATTCCTGAAGCATCTCCCGGATTCCTTCAGGGGTATTTACGCCGAAATCCGTCTCCTGCAATATGGTATGAATACGCAGCAGGGGCGGCGAACCTACCATAATATGTATGTCGGACGCTCCGCAGTCCAAAGCTGCCACCAATAATTCCTGTAATATTGACACTGCCGTCTCCTTTTAAGAAGTTAATCAGCATGGGCTGAAGCCCATCCTACAATTATCGTTCCCACCTTCGCGGGCCTATGGTCTATAGAAAAAGCCTATATCGCGGCTTCTGTAACTCTCATCACTTCATCGATAGTTGTCATTCCGGCCTTCACTTTACGAAACCCATCGTCTCGCAGGGATACCATTCCTCTTTCCTGACAGGCACGTCGTAATTCCGTAACAGTAGGATTTTTGGTAATAATATCCCGATACGTATCGTCGATTGCCAACAACTCGTATAGTCCGATACGGCCCTGATAGCCGGTACTACGGCACATTTCACAGCCTGTTCCGCAATACATATTTTCACTGCTGAAGCCGTACATTTTCATAAAACCGGCATGTTCGGCGCTGGGTTCGTAGGGCACCTTACAGTGCTGACAAATCTTCCGAACCAGACGCTGGGCCAGAACAGCATTGGTTGAAGCGGCAATAAGATAGGACTCGATCCCGATATTAATCAACCGCGTTATACTGCTGGGGGCGTCGTTGGTATGCAGTGTCGATAAGACTAAATGGCCGGTCAGTGACGCCTGTATCGCTATACGGGCGGTTTCTTCGTCGCGAATTTCTCCGATCATTATCACGTCCGGGTCCTGACGCAACAGCGATCTAAGCGCCGCGGAAAAAGACATTCCGATCTTGTCATGCACCTGTACCTGTGTAATACCATCTACCTGGAATTCCACCGGGTCTTCCACCGTTGAAATATTCAGGCGTTGCATATCCATTGTTCTCAGAGCACCATAAAGTGTTGTGCTTTTACCCGAACCGGTCGGCCCCGTTACCAGCACAATACCATGAGGGCGATGTACCTGGTTGTTCAGAATCGCCAGGGTATCCTCTTCCATCCCCAAATCTTTAAGAGTCAGCCGATTTCGACCAACATCCAGAATACGAATAACAACCTTTTCTCCGTGAGGCGTCGGCAATGTCGATATTCGCATATCGATATTGCGTTTACTGATAAGTACCCGAATTCGCCCGTCCTGCGGCAACCGCCGTTCGGCGATGTCCATGTTGGCCATAATCTTTATACGCGAAACCACCGCGGCGTGCATATGATGGGGCGGGGACATCATCTCGAAAAGCACTCCGTCTATACGGTAGCGTACCTTGAGTTTCTTTTCCTGCGGCTCGATGTGTATATCGGATGCCCCGTCATTAACCGCCTTGACGATAGTATAGTTGACGAACTTGATTATCGGTGAATCGCCTGCCGCCTGCTCAAGGCTGCTCAGGTCGTCTTCCTTGGTATCGACAATCTCGACATCCTCAGCGTCGATGTCCTGGATAATTTCGTCCACCTGAAAATCGGTGGTCGTGCCGTCCATCGTCGCCAGTATGTTCTTGATGTCCTCACTCGGACACACTTTAACAATCAATTGTTTTTTCGTTTTGCGTTGTATTTCATCCAGTAGAAATACATTCGTGGGATCGGTCAGCGCCACCACGAGTTTGCCGTCTTCGATCTGCAGCGGCATCACATTCTGAGATTCGATAAAGTTCCTGTCCAGTATCTCGAATATGTTTTTATCCACCATTTCGGGGTCAAGGCGGATAAAGGGAAGCTCATATTGCTCGGCCACACATGCCAGCAAATCCGCTTCCTTCACAACTCCCATTTCGAGAAGAATCTGCCCCAGCCGTTTTCGTGGGGTTTGACTGTGGATCGAGCGAGCCTCCTGAATCTGCTCGGCGGTAACATGGCCGCGCTGGAATAACTGCTCTTCCATCGCCACGTTCTGATTACCCTGTGGTTCTTCCTCCGGCTGCCAGAGGTCGCACAGTTCGCCTTCAACCGAACCGAGACTATTCTCCCGTGCCGCGGGCTTCGGCAAATCGGCCTTTACCAGGCTTTCATCTAATGTTTTGCTGTCCAGCATGTTTATCTCCGGATCAGACCGTCATTACAACGGCAGTCCTCTTGCCGTCCATCATCTCACCCTTTTGGATGGTTCTTGTTATCAGAGCAGCCTTTACATCTGCAGAACAAATTCATGCTCACCGGCTGTCAATACCACACTATCGGGACTGATTGACCGTATATTAAAAGTGTCTATCACTTTCTGGCCTGTCGCGAATATTTCGCCGTTAATCAGGCATTTCGCCCCGCTGGTACTTTGCAGAACAGACTGTAGCTCTAACAGGGCTACCTTTCTTCTCAATTCCTTTTCCAACTGCGCCCTGGTCTTATTCTTATCGTCATCCTTATTGTCCGCTTCCGTGCCAAAACAATAGAATGGGTTTTTGTTCAGGTCGTCCGCCGCCACCTGCTGCTTGGACGGATAGTCATAAAACGCCTTCACCATATTTTCCGTATCTCTGAACAGCTTTTCGGCCTGGGCCTTGCGGTCCGCACTCACCAGATTGGCCAAAGCCGTATCCACCTGGGCCTCGACGGCTTTTTCTTCCTCCGAAGCTTCCTGCGGCTTCTGACGCAGGCCGAACAGATAAACGCCCAACATACTGAGTATGCAAACACCCAGCAGAATCATTGCCGTATGATTGTGTGAATCGGTGGAAGCGTATGGCTCCATCGCCTCGTTTTGCGAAAATGTCTCCGAACCCGCAGTGTTCCAGTTCGGAGCTTCACCGGACTGTTCGTTCTGAATATTATTATTTACATCATTCATATCATTCATTACTGCCTCTCCTACTTAAAATGCTTCTCCGCGTCTCTTATGTCCGGCGCGGTAAAATTTCTTTGGTTAGTTGTACTAACTCAGGTCTTTTTGCTGTTTTTATGGTCGAAGAAAATACTCAAGGTAAAACCGGCGTTCATGGCCCCTTCCGCCTTAACGTCTTTTTTCAGTTCCATCTCCTTAATTTTGGTGATACGGGGCAGTTTCTCCACATCCAGCAGAAACTGGTAATAGGAATCGAAATCACCATATACTTCCATTTCTATCGGCTGTTCGCTGTATTGCGCAAGCGGCTTGGGCTTGAGGGTCTTAAATAAGCGAGTCTCAAGCCGATGATGATCCGCGATCTTGGTAACCTGTTCCAGAATTTTATGAATTTCATGACGGGCAGGCAGTTTACCCTCGAAAAACGACACTGCCCTGGCAAGTTTTTCCACTTCCGCATCGAGGTCTTTGATACCATCCAGCGCCTTATGCAGACTTGCCAGTTTATTGGTCTTTTGTTCCAGTTCCTTTTTTTGCCGTACCATATTCTCCTGTGCCGGCTCGAACACCCAATAGTATCCGCCCACCGGTATTGCCATCAGAAGGACTATCAATAATAATTCCTTAAAACCGAATTTCATAATCGTTTTTCCTTTCGAACGAGTAAATATCTCTTATCCGTCCATACACTCTTCTGCTCTATACCCTTACACTCTTACACCCATCTACTCATACACCCACATCACACTCACATCCCGCTTATGTGTTTATGTCTGGCCGTCTCAACATCTTTATTCGAGGCGCGAGCCTCCGGATCCAATATCACCCGTAACTGAAAACGACGCATTACCTCATTGGCAAACTTATGCTCTTCAGAGAGTTTCAGGTTCACCTGACTGAAAAGGGGCGACTTGTTTAAATTGGCTATTAGTTTCGCCACTTCCAGGTCCGTAGGCGCCAAACCTGTAAATTCGATTGTCGTTTCTGTCTTTGGCGGTGCGGCCGGTTTCGCAGCTTCGGTTTTCTTTTTGCGAGCTTTTTTATTACGCGAACGGGTATTCTTACTTTTGTCTTTCAGGACTTTACAGATCATTTTGTAATCAATCAGTGAAACGCTGTCCGGCAGATCGTTGGTTATTGTGGCCAGCAGCAGGGAACGCGGCACAGGTTCCATCAACATCGCGCTGATAGCCGCCTTTTCCATCATTTCCTTTTTTTTCTTTTCCAGGTCATCCAGTTGTTTCAGCACCTCGCCGGCCCGAACCATCTTTTGGTTAACCTCCGCCACTTTTTGCTTAAGACGGCTCTGCTGTCGCTCGGTGAACAAAAAAGCACCACCAACACCGGCCACCACCAACAAAAACAGAAACAGACAGACAACATTTGTCCGCCGCTGCGATTTCTTTTCGAGGTAATCTTCCGGTAGAAAATCAATGTTATTTTTCATGCTTACTCCTATGTCAAAAAACTATCCCAGTCTTGCGATTCTGTCATTTCAGATAGCGACCAACGGGAGCGGGTTTTGCCATCCATGCTGAACAGAAAAAGTGGCTATGCCACTAGTTGTTGCTCGTAACTGTTTCACCTAAGCACAAGCCAAAGGCCACCGCCCAGTCCGAATTGATCTGTTCGGCGTCCAGGTCGCTGTGTTTGCCGATCCGGCTTCCTGTTTCGATACGCGCAAGGGGATCGCCCAACTGTGCGGGCAACCTCAACTCCTGCGCCAACTGTTGGCAGAGCTGTTTGTCCCTGGCCTGTCCACCTACGAAAATAATCCTGGAAATGGGGTCCGCCTCGAACAATATATTGTGATAACGTATGCAACTGCGAATCTCCGTCGCCAATTCGGTAAGTACCGTTCCCGTATGCGAGTCGGTCTCGTTTGCGATTGTTCCGTTTTCAGGCACTTTCTCAGTCATCGTTGCCGTAGCGGCTTTAACGGCCAAAGCAGAGCCGTTTGTTTCTGAATTTATGACCATTTCTTTTTTATCGCTTACCGGCTTCTCGCTGCCAGCTTCTTCGGCTCCGGGACCGACCGTTCGGCAAAAAGCCATTTTCGGACCATGAACCGCCACCACTTTCGTACAGCTATGACCCAGGTCCACCAGTAAGATGGCTCGACTTTCCTGTTTCGTGTGTTCCTGCAAATGGGCGAAACTATTCACCAGGGCACAGGCTTCGACACTGACCGAATCGATTTCTATCTTTGTCTGTTCGATTAAATGCAAATGCTGCTGCACTACGTTGCGGGAAGCGGCCAGCAGGATCACTTCCAGCATGGTCTCATCACCCTCGTACACCTCTCCCGCGGTAATATGGCGAAGCAGAGCGCCGGCGACATCGAAAGGTAATTTTTCCTGCGCTTCCCACGGTAAGGATTTTTTTAGTTGTTTCTCGTCCATTCTCGGCACCCGCAAATGTTGTATTAACATAGCGCGAGCGGGCAGACAGCTCACAACTTTTTTTCCCCTGAACGGCTTAACGGCCAATAACTCTTTTATCTTGGCGATGTACCAGTTCTGCAATCCAAGCGGATCATTGCGTATTGCGGGCGGAACAACAGCCTTCGCGGCTGCTATCAGTTGTAAGCCGTTTTCGCTTTCTGTTACCTGGATAATCTTGAGACTATGACTGCCAAGATCAATACCGATAGGATACAATTTTTTGCGAAATAATTTCAACATCCTGTTACTGTCGCCTCCTGTTACGACTATCTGTCAACAGAACTATAAAATACAACAAATAGCCGGTCAAACGACTTAC
>DAOVXR010000010.1 GCA_030636065.1 Sedimentisphaerales bacterium
AATAGGCCGAGAAAATGCCTTAACTATCGGACCCCAACTGAGGTGTTCAACTGAATCCGTTTTGTTGCACTTCAGATTAAAATTCAGGCATTAATGCTGTTATGTCTTTTATGTTGTGTAATCTTCTGTTTAATGGTTCCACAAAATATTTAATCAACGAATAGGCGATGCCATATTTCCAAACTAATTATATTCCCGATCTCTCTCATATAGTTTGCCTTATTGTTAAAGTGTTCAGGAACCAATGTCTTAGCCATAAAATCAGAATTTATATATGGCCTTGACAAAGTTCGTTCATCCAAAAGCATATTTGTCATATAAATCCGTAATTCATTTTTAATCCATCGACGATAACAAGCAAGATTATTGGAACCTAAGAATATTTTTTCAAGACCGGTTGTTTTCATGAATGGATCTAACCTGGCAAAATAATGCGGAACATTTTGATGAAGATACGCTTTGTCCAGCCGGGTAAGGACACCATTTACACCAGCGATCAAGCCCATTGTAAAGTTTTCAATGGTGTCTTTTGATTTAATATAGGCCCCTTTATTGGAAGCTATCAATGCCAACTGTGTACAATATTTCTCTATAATGTGTTTTTGTATAACTGAACCATGCAAATATACTTTAGGTGCTCTAAAAAGGTGCAATGCCATTTCTTTGTCAAGATAAGGACTTCTAAGCACAACCTGAGATCGCTCGATAGACATAAACCCGTCGGGCCACAGCCATCTCATAGCGTCAATAGTTGATTGCCAATCACCAAACATATGAGTATATTGTTTGAAATCTCCAATATCACCAATAAACTGATTCGAGAACATTTCTCTACAAAAATTACATTTGGGTACAAGGAATCCGCCGGACATAGTTTGTGAGCCGTATTTGCCTGTCAGCCTTATCTGGCCAACTTTTCGCGAAAGATTGTTAAGGTGAATTTCATGGCTTTTAAATATATCAGCAGAACCGTCAGAAACATAAATAGTTTTGTTGGCATAATCGGAAAAGTTCTCAAAAAAGTCATCTTTGATATATATTACCTGATAATCCAGATCAACCGCTTTTGCGGCTTTTCTCGCCACAGTTACATCCAAACTATCTCGATATGGACCGCACCACGTATAACACGGAATTGTATAACCCAGATGCTTGGTTAATGCCAGCACGGCTCTTGTATCCCACCCGCCAGTCAATGAAAGGCTTACACTTTCTCCTGAAACATATCTTGGCATGATTCCACTAAATAATCTGGTGGACTCTTCAATAAATTCTATTTTATTAATAGATTTATCAATCTTAAGGTTAGAAAAATCGAAATACTGTTTCTTTTTAACACGACCGTCTTTGTAAACCCACAATGAAGCAGGCGGCAATCGGTAGATGTTCTTAAAAAGAGTCTGGTCATTGAGAATGCTGCCGTATAGGAAATATTCGGGAAACCTGTCAATATTGGGGCCATATGGCGACAGGCCGGAACGCAGAATGCTTTTAATCTCTGAAGCAATGATAAATGTATTCTCATGTTGAGTGTAGAATGCCCGGTAGATGCCAAAGCAATCATTGACAATGACTATTTCA
Organism: Sedimentisphaerales bacterium; assembly: GCA_030636065.1. The sequence goes on from DAOVXR010000010.1 coordinate 1,582, forward strand.
CCCTTTCTCCCGTCATATATGACTGCAAGAAACCATCCGTTTAGATCGTTGGCAAATAAGTCGCCCTGGTCTTCGTATAAATGCAATACCAATTCGGCATCGCTATTGGTTTTTATTTCATGCCCTGCCGATATTAATTTTTTCTTCAGATTTACTCGTTCATGAAGCTCGCCATCCATCATAATTAAGATTGTTTTATCTTCATTATAAATTGGCTGGTGTTCTTTGTTCACAATATTCAAATGCACCCGAGACGCGACAAGCGGACATTTAGTACTGTTAAATATATCCTTTTGATAAAAACTCTCGTAGTGCATCGCCTCCGTCATCACACGGATATTTTGGGCAATTGCCCTGTCATATTTTGGTGTTAAGAGTGCAGCCAATCCAGGCATAAATGTAATATCCTGTAAAAAATAACAAAATGATTAAAACAACAGATGCTAATTTGCTTTTATCAATATTTTTCGAAATCCCAGGCAGCATTTCAAACCGGTTAAATGATTCTTCGCAATGTTGCGATTTGTATAATTCCTATTAAAAATCAGCAGAGGCATCATAAGCAATAAGCGAGATAGATAAAATGTAATTTTGAGAATTACACCAAAACAAGCTTTCCATTTGGGCCAATGCTTGAACATAAGTCGGATATCTGAAATGTCTTTTAACACAGCTCGTTCGTTCCTATATTTGGCAGCACTTACGTTTCCTAAATGTATTATCTGGGGGGCCGGGGTATATAAATTTTTCCACCCCGCCTTATAAAAACGATAACACCAGTCAATCTCTTCGGCATACATAAAAAACTGTGTGTCCATCATTCCAACACGCTTTATTGCCTCTTGTCTTACCATCATAAAACACCCAGTTACAACATCCACTTCTTGCTCATCTTTTCGATCCCACCAGGACATTCGCTCCCGACCGAAAAAACGGCTGCGGGGAAATATCTTATACAGATAAGTAGTAAAAAGAAGCCTGTTAAAAACTGAAGGGAACATAAAACAGGTAGGCTGCAATGTCCTGTCAGGGTTGAGCACCTTGCAGCCGACGACAGACGCGTTGGGACGATCTTTGGCGAACTCAAGTGTTTTTGATATTGCGTTATCCAATATAATCGTGTCACTGTTCAGTAATAGCACATATTGGCCCTTGGCAATCTCCATACCCTGATTGTTGGCCGCGGCAAAACCCCGATTTTCTGAATTTTCAATCAGATAAACCTGTGGAAATTCCGCCCGGACCATTGACACTGAATCGTCAATTGAAGCATTATCTATAACAATCACTTCATATTCAATCTCACTCGTCTGATCATAAACAGACAGTAGGCAATCCCGCAAAACATCCCGCGTGTTCCAGTTGACGATTATTACTGAAACATCCATAAATATCCCTCCATAAAAGCAATCATGTTTATTGCGGAAACTGCAGCCTGTGACTATCAATGGCCTTATATAAAACAGCTTTATCATATATTGACGGCAAAGTTGCGCAGAAAGCGATTATTATGTAAAAAGCGTTGATAGGCTGTCCGAATAATGAAACAGAATTACAACCGACAATAATGCCGAACAAGCTGGCTGTCAGACACCATATCAACCACCTATCTGATTCATAAATCACTTTCCCAAGATAATAAAATAGTGTTTTGAAGGCTACGACAATTATCGCACAGAAAGGTATAAAGCCGATTAACCCATAGCGACATAAAATTAACAGGTAATGATTAACCATATCCGTATGCTTTCTACGGTCGATTCTTGGGCCCCAGCCAGGCTCGGCAAATCCATAGCCGGCCAGCCAATGCCCCCTCATTCCCCCCTCCCAGATTGCCACCTCTATTAATCTTGTGCGATACCAGGCGGTTCTGCTGTTGAAAGCAAGACGATCTATAACCTGATAAAAATGCCGGTTACTTATCATTTCCACCAAACCACACATTAACACAATTACTATAATGGCTATTTTCCAATGTTTTCTTAAATGATAAAATGCAATAAACAAAACACCTGCCATAGCGGCAAGCAAAGGACCACTTGACATGGTTGAAAGTATGCCCATAATTGACAGGCCGATCCCGATCTTATAAAGAAAGGCATTTTGGGAAATACTTCTTAGCAGACCAGCACAAAGTGCCCCCATCATGGCAAAAAATACACCCAAATATATCGGATGCCCAAATGCAGTTATAGCTCTATCAAAACCCCAACGCGGATCAGCATGCTTAATATTTCGTCCAAAATCAAGTGGATTGTGACCCGTAATAGATTCATAACAAGCTACTATTGCTAAAAGAGCAATTATCCATAGAATAGCCTTCAAGAATAAAACATATTGCTGCTTTTCTGTAATTATCGTTCTCACAGCAAAATACGGTAGGGCTATATCAAAAAAACCGCCGGCACGATTCTCAAGAAACGCCGCAATATCTGTAATATTTGTAACTCCAGACAGGATTTGGCATACAAAATATATTAGTATCAATTTGTCAAGCAATATAAGTTTGAATCGCTTGATAAGGTTTGGCTGAAAAAGAATATTTGCATACAAGGCTAAAATAACTATCCTGCTTACAGAAAAATCTACTGTGCCCAATTTCAATGTTAATGTATATGGATACCAAACCAGTACTATCATATATACGATAAGACCGTAAAGTGGCCGCACAAATATTACTAAAATGCTCGCCATTATGGCTATTAATGAGGTTAAAGCAATCATATAGATTGTTCCATATAACTCAATTTCTGTATAATTGATTTATCTTGTTTGGTCCATTTTCGGGAAATAATCCGCCAAAGTGTTCCTCCTATCCCACGCAACCGTTTAAGTACTGGCAGATTATGCCAATTTGCAACCAATGAAAAACCACGAAAACAGGGTGTGGGTACCAGCATCACTCGCATGGACAACAATCTCCCCCACAGATGTCTGCGGCGACTTAGAATGGATATCTGTGAACGGGGAAGGATGTCCGGCTCCGCTCGTTCGAACGCTGCATAACCGGCCTGGATAGCCTCCTTTAGAAATTGCCTTCCCCGTTCCGTTCTAACCAGCACCAGCGAACGGCCGGGATCATCCGGTTCTATCTGTCTATACCAGGGATCGCCGCAGGAAATATCGGCAAACTCACCTGTTGAATCGGGACACAATCTGCATCTTAGCTGGCCATGCTTGCTGAGAATATCGCCCCAGGACTCTTCGTAAGCCATTTCATATTGGCCGCTGCTGCCGTCGCGTACTACAGCGGTCATCTTACCCGGCCAGCCGCAGCCGCGATACCTGAACTCCGCCACTTCATCGGGTTTAAGACCAAATTGCTGCAATATTTTGTGAGTGCCTTCGGTAGTAGGTGTGCCTGCACAAAATATACTGATAGTCAGGCCAATTTTGGTTTTCATTTTTGGATTGATGGCCTGATATTTTTGCAGGGCTGCTACATCGCAAGGTTTGCCGATAAACACACAAGCTCCCTCAGCCTGCTCTATCAAATCGAATCCGGCACAAGGAGCCGCCGGGGCGTATCTCGAACCAGTGCAGGATATAAGAGAATCTCTATCGCGGCTGAAAACCGGGATGTTTCGCAGCGGGTTTTCGGAGTCAACTCCTGTATGCAGCACTCCGCATGCCTTTTTACTCTCAAGGGAGAAAAGGGCCAAAGCCGTAGCCACTCCTCCGGAAGACCCCTTGTACCGAATCTCATCATCGACGGCATAACCCTCCCACACCTCAAGCACCGGCCCCCATGCAGTTTTAAGCGATGGAATAACAGCAGACGGGAAAGGCTTATGTACCAGGCCGACACCCGGACACACCTGGACACAAGCCGAACATTTTCGGCATTTGCCTTCATCAACAATCGGCCTGATACCCTTATCCATTATATCTACAAGAGTAATCGCGCCATTTGGACAAGCCAGACTGCACACCCCACATCCCATACACAATCGCCAAGAAACCACATTATCTATACACTTAAATATCATTCATATAGTGGCACGCAAATCAATTTGTCTCCACAAAAGATGCGAGGCCATACCTAATGTTATAATTTGATAGCATTTTGCCTTGAAAGAAAACTTTGAAAGTGCAGAAACAGATGTTACTTTATATCCACTTTCTTCAAACAATTTACGATAGGATTTTGGTGTAAACCATCGAAGATGCGTACGATCCAAAATTCCCTTTTCTGCATATTTCCAATCCCCCCCCATCAACATTTTAATCACACTATAATGTGAAACATTCGGGGAACTGGCAAATACCACCCCACCATTCTTTATGAAAGGTTTAAGCCTTTGCAATACCATCCATGGATCCACTAAATGTTCCAAAACCTCACTTAATATAAGGGCATCGAAATATTTGTTCGTCCAAGGAAATTCTAGTTTTTCAACATCGGCCAAAATTACTTCAGATATCTTTCTCGAGGCTATTTTGGCAGCTTTCTGGCAAATCTCAACGCCACAATAATAATCGCACTTTCCTTTGGATAATGCTAACGCTCCGGTATCCCCAGTACCACAGCCAATCTCAAGAATGCGGGCGTTATGATTGATCGGGAGTTCTGATATAAAATCATACCTAGCGCCTGAATAATATGTGATCTTTTTATCACTATATGATATATTTGCCAAAATACGATCATTCATATCTGAAATAGTTATTCCTCATATCCAAGTATTTGTGATATTTCTGCTGGATTATCTATACGGCGGAATTGTTTCCTGTTTGGTGTTTTCTTTAACAAGTATCGTTTTTTTTCGTAGAGCATTTTAAAAAACAATGGCCAGCCACTTTTAGTGATTGGCACAACCGTCGTCCAAATCGGCAATTCTGACTTCCATTTGCGCTGCATATATCGATAGGCTTTCACATAGGAACCATCTAATTGCACCACAGGAACACTATTGTGTATCACCGGACCATTGAACACATAAGCCTCAAACCCAGCTTTCAATGCTGACTGGACAATATCGGTTCCATATAGATGATATCCCGGTAAATTATCATCAAAACGAAGCCCGCTCCCCTTTCGTAATATGATTACTATCTCGTCAATTGATCCGACAATCGCAGGGCTTGTAAACTTGCTTTCTATTTTCAATTGCAAACCAGTTGACCACGCTCCCCCAACCAAATTGTCGGTTCGGTCCTTACCGACAACTCCCAGAACCCCCCATTTATTATCCTCAAGTTCCAATTCTTCAATGGTCAAAAGTAGTTTTTGCTCCCACCCTCGCGGAAAATAAACATCCTGATGCGCAAAAACAATAATATCGGCATCGGTGTAATCTAATCCGGCATTATATGCCAAGGCCGCTGATCTATAACCTCGGTTGATAATCAAAGGAACACCGTCTTCGGCCAGCATAGGCGACGCCGCGAGATTGTTCGCCAAACACTCGTCATCATTTACCGCAGCAACAACTGCTATGGAATATATATATGACATTCTTATTCACCAACTTATACATACCCTGCATTTGCATTACTGCACAAGTTTGACTCACAGGAAATCAATGCGGTATTTCAATTCTTTCTCAAGGGGATGCAAAAAGCTCTTCGGTATCTTTCATCCACCATTTCTCTTGTTTAATCTTGAGTTGCGTTTCCTCTGAGAAACGATATTTTATTATCTTTGCGGGATTACCGGCCACGACTGCAAAATTGGGTACGTCTTTAGTTACAACAGCACCTGCACCTATGACTGCGCCATCGCCAATTTCACGTACCTTCGGCGTAACTATCACACCTCGTCCGAACCATACATCATTACCGATAGTAAGACTATAAAATGGCGTTGAGTCTTTTTTTGCATATCCGAGACCGGGAAAATAGAAGAAAGGATGCATCGATTTGTATTCTAATGGGTGATTCGCATTTAGAATGTACACATCGCCTGCAAACGAGCAATACCGGCCAATCTTTGTATAAGATCCTATATTTTTTGTATTAAAGCAGCTACCATAACTATACATCCCGATTTCAATATGATGATAATCCGCATAAATTCGACGCATCAATTTAGACCATATCTGCACATAAAGCGTCTTGTAATTACGGCAGTTTCTTACTTTATATGGCATGCGGCAGATTACCTTCGACCGAATCCTTAAATACTCCACTTCTTGAACTATACGCCTGATAAGTTTCCTTATTCGCTCATTTCTCAAAGCGTAAACTTTGTATAGCAGGTTGTCTATTATTTTTGTTTCAGTCATATCACTATATCTATAAAATGGTCAACACACTCGCTTGTACCCGGTTAATACTCTTTTGTAGTTCTTTTCTAATCTTTTCTCTTTTTGCAAAAATTGACATAACAGTACTCAATAATTTCTTTTTATCCGAATCGCAAGCATCAGCCACACAATGAGTCAGGCCAGTACTTGCAAAAACACCAGAGAATTTCTTGCTGTAGGCTATCCCGACTGTTGGAATGCATTGAGATAGAGCGGCAATACACGAATGCATCCTTGAGCCTGTAAAGAAATCACACTGCCCTATGATATATTTTATCTGGCACTGATCGAAACCGCCCTCCGGGAGAATTACTTTTTCCCTGACCTTTTCCGACAAAGCATTATAAATCTTTTTACAGGCTATCGGATCGCTTTCCACTACCATATCATCTGTGGGAAACACATGCGGCACCAGTAGTACATATACATTCGGCATAGCCGTAAAGTATTTTAGTATCTCGATCATCAGCTTCGGATAATCGACCTTGAGCTTAAACATATTATCCTGAGTATATCCGCCGTTATACAGCAGGCCGCTGACATTAAGGCCAACAATCATTTGGCCCTGCTTCTTAAGGTGCTCCAATCTATCAACTACCGGATTGTCCGGTCGGCGGGCATCAAGAACAAAGGCTACATCCGGCGAGAACCTGACTTTCTCAGATACAAATTCATCACCTAATAATTCTCTTAAAGTATCCCCTCCCTGCTTATCCCGCGACCATACAACTTCACATCTGCGAAGGACATATCCAGCCAACAATCGCGTCAGAGGTCTTTGGAACGGTCCGTAAGTCTGCGGCAGCATTACCAAATCTTTGCCCAAAAAGATAAACAACCATTTTGTAAGAAAACCCAGGAAAAATCTCTTAAAACCATAGATATCGCTGAAACTGTCACCGCCGGTAATATCCGTTGTCAACTCCGATCGAAATAGTACGCCGACAGTATCATTCCGCGCGGCAAGTCTGTTCCGTAAGTGATTAACCGGAATAAGTCTCGCCAGAATTACCCAAAACAATAATCTCAAATAATGATTTTTCGCGAATATATTCGGACAAAAGCGTATCGGTAATGTCTTTATAACGATTTCACGCCCACATACCTCAAGTTTGCACTCTCCCGGCTCCCGCCCCACACCCAGCATAGCGATCTCACAATCAGGCCAACGGCCCAGGATAATTTTAATACTCGACTCGGCCAGGGCACTTACTCCCAGATTACCCGTATCAAAAGACGCTCCGAGCAAAACAACGGTTGTTGGTGTACATTTTTGCGGAGAGGGGTTTTCAGACATGATTACCCTCTGTAATGTTGTTCATTGCCACAGGCCCGAACAATCCCAGATGCTTACTGAAGAACAGCCCAATGGCACAGCAGAACAGGCAGAACAACCCGCCAACCAACAATTTCAGCATCACCATATCAGGAACAAGGACATCAAACATCTGAATAAACAGCCATACCAGAATTCCCGCAATCGCTCCCCCCAGCCAACAACTCATATAGCCTATTATGGAAAGCCCGATTACCTTATGAACGACGACCACCTGCACCGCCAGGGCGACCAGATTTGCTACCAGAACCGCTCCCGCCGCTCCGGTCATTCCCCATTGTTTAATAGCGGGATAAATCAGCATTACCAGGATTATGACACGAATCCCTACAAAAGTACGGTGTTTACCCGGTTGGCCGATCGCTAAAAACACACCAGTAAGCGTTATGCCCTGAATCATTACTAACACAAAAATACACATAAAATCAAATGCAAGGGCAACCGCGGCAAACTGGTTGCCATAGACAAGAGACAAAATCTCCTCTCCGCAACCGACAGCCAAAGCCAGCCAGGGGATCGTCAGTATCGCGGTAACCGCGGTAATCCTCAGAATGGCCTGACATATAGCAGTTTTGTCATCCTGCTTTTCAGCAAATGCCGGCAGTAAAACCGGTGCCACTACTTTCGAGAACAATACACGTGGCATCATGGCCAGTGCCAGTGCCAGACCATACATACCAAGCACGCTCGGTGTAACCATTTTGCCGCCTACCAAGACGTCAATATTAAAAGCGATATAGACCAGCATGGGCGAGCCAAACATCCCACGGGCGAATTTAAAGAGTTGCCCAAAGCTCTCACGGTCTAACTCTAATCTGGGTCGAAACGGACACAAAACAAAGGAAAATACACATCGCAAAGCCGCCATTGCGGCAAAACCGATAACTACCGCCCAGACGTTTCGCATTGAGAATGCCAGTACGATAGTAATGATTGTGCCCAGAACAGCGCTGCCCTGCAACAGAAAAACCACTTTGCCAAAGCGAAATTTTTTCTCCAGGACATGTGCTCTCGGACTGATAAAACCATTAAACAGAATCGATAGAAAGGCCACCCGTACCAGAGTTACCAGTTCCGGCAAGGCATGTATTGCCAACACCTCGGCTTTTCCGGCGAAATAAAACCGGCAAATCCACGGTGCGGCCAAAAAGGCCAGGGCGTACAAACCGATCCCGCGACCACACTGAAACCACCACGCCGTATTGAGATATTCCGGCCTGGCCCCGTTTTTATTCTGGATGACCGACTGTTTTATCCCAACCTCGGTGAACGCCTCAAATAGCGCCGTCAAGCTCAGGATCAACACCATCAACCCCAATTCATCCGGTACCAGCAGCCGGGCCAGGATCATCTTACTGGCAAAGGCCAGCCCCTTATCCGCAACCGTACCAGCACCCAAAGCCATGCTCCCACGCGCGCAGCGGGCCTTGAGACCATCGCCCTTGATTTTGTCAGTAATATTTAAGAATGTTCTATTGATTATCAATTATCAGTTATTGGTTATCAGTTATTGGTTATCGGAGTTGCTGATAACTTATAACTTCGTACCGATAACTAACTTCTGATTAACTAAAAACTGCCAGCCCCCTTCGCAAGAGGGCTGGCAGCTTTACTTCTTTACGCGGTTATTGTCGCGCTTACGGTTTCGGACCAGGGTCCTTTGTCGCCGCTGCTCTTGACCCAGCGCAGCATATAATGGGCGGTTTTGCCGCCGTCGGCGCCGTCATATTCGGCAATGTACGGACTGGCCGTGTCCAGCGACACAAAGCTAAGCTCATCGGCACCCGCCGGAGGCGTTTCACCGGCAGCGGTAACCTTGACCCATATCTCACAGCCCATCACACCTGCCGGTTTGGCACGCCGGGTCGGGGTCGCCTCATCGGAAAAGCGAATCTCATGCCGCAAACGCTGGCTGGTATCGACCACACCGATCGGGCGAGTTGTGATATCACCGGCGATTGTAGTGCGGACTTTATCGCGAACGGTAATGCCCAATGCCGCCCGCTCGGTATCATCGACGTCGGGCGAGGCCTGAAGTTGTTTTACCAGTGTCCTTACAAGCGATTCTAGCGCGTCGCGACTGTCGTCCTTAGCCTGACGGGCCGATTGAGCCGTCTGCTGAGCGGTAACATTGGCCGTCATCTTTCCCGCAAAATCCGCCAGGGCATTCGTTATCGGTATTATATCGGGCGGAATTATACCCAACTCGGCCAGGTGGACGTTGGCATAGGTAGTAAAGTTATCCACCCAAACCTGAAAAGCTGTGTCGGAACCTGGGATGTAGTCATGTGCCATAATTGTAAATTCTTTCATTAAATAAAAAAAGTTATTGGTTATCAGTTATCGGTTATCAGAAAACAGTTATTGGTTATTAGTTATCCGTCATCAGTTAATCGGTTATCAGAAAACGGTTAATTAGTTATCCGTTATCAGTATCCAGTTGTCAGTCTTTTTTTGCCGATAACCGATAACTGATTAACCGATAACCAATAACTAATCCTTGTTTTTATGCTAAAAACGCCGTTTTATAGTTCCGCCGACTATCGCCGGAGGTCCGCGGGTCGTTGCCGGACTTCCGCCGGCCATCGCCGGATTTCCAAGAGCCATCACCGGACACCCGCGAGTTAGTGATCGAACCTCCGCCGATCACCTACTGCCCCCGCCGATCAGCGCCGCCGTTCCGGGAACCATCGCCGGACATCCAATGCTATATCAACTGGCCTCCGAAAGCCATCGGCGGGTTCCGCGAATCATTGCCGGATTTCCGCAGGCCGCCGCCGGATGATCTTCCACCTTTTACTTTCCACCTTTTACCTTCTGACCATTTTGTACCACTCGATAGTTTTTTTCAGGCCTTCGTCGAAGTCTGTTTTTGCTTTGAATCCGAACAATTTTTCTGCTTTTGTTGTATCAAGACATCTTCTCGGCTGACCGTTGGGTTTGGAGTTATCCCAGCGAATTTGGCCCTTAAAGCCTGTAAGCTCGACAATTTTTTCAGCTAAATCTTTTATGGTTATCTCAAAGCCCGCTCCTATATTTACAGCTTCATCGTCGTTATAATGTTCTGTCGCAAGCAAAATGCCCTCGGCAGCATCCGCGGCATAAATAAATTCTCTGCTGGCAGAGCCGGTACCCCAGCATTCAATATAATCATCGCCTTCATTTATTGCATCAACACATTTTTTTATCAAAGCGGGAATCACATGGCTGCTTTCCGGGTCGAAATTATCCCCTGGACCATACAGATTTACAGGCAGTAAAAATATGCTGTTAAAATCATATTCCTGTCTGTACGCCTGCGATTGGACTAAAAGCATTTTCTTTGCCAGTCCATAAGGAGCATTTGTTTCTTCCGGATAGCCGTTCCAAAGGTCGTCTTCCTTAAATGGGACAGGTGTGAATTTTGGATATGCACAAATAGTCCCGATAGCGACAAATTTTTCAAGATTTCTAACTCTGCCCTCTTCGATAAGCTGAACACCCATCATAAGATTTTCATAGAAAAACTTGCCCGGATGCCGGCGATTTGCACCAATGCCGCCGACAACCGCAGCGAGATGTATTACAATATCAGGGGCCATATCATCATACATCTTTTTAATGTCATCTGATTTTACAAGGTCATAATCTTCAATCTTTGGAACAAGAATATTTTCATCCGTGCAACCTCGTTGCCGCATTTTTTCAATAATATAGCTGCCGAGAAATCCTGCCCCGCCGGTTATAACAATTCTTTTATCGTTTAATTTAATAGTCATTCGTTGGTATCCAGTGGGTTGGTAGTCAGTAGCCGGTAGCCGGCTTTCGGGCTATAGCCTGATGGTTGTTAGTCTTTCCCGTACTCTTTAAGTATCTTTTCTTTTTCGGCTATTTTCATATCTGAATCGGCCATCATTTTTGCAAGCTGTTTCATATCCACCTTTGGCTCCCAGTTAAGCAATTTCCTGGCCTTGGTCGCATCGCCCAAAAGCAGGTCAACTTCTGTCGGCCTGAAATATCGCGTGTCTATCTCAACATATTTTTGCCAGTCCAAATCAAGGTATCCAAAAACTTCGTCGAGAAATTCCCTTACTGAAAATGTCTTACCTGTGGCGATAACATAATCGTCAGGTTTATCTTGCTGGAGCATAAGCCACATGGCCTTCACATAATCGCCTGCAAAGCCCCAGTCTCTTTTGGCATCGAGGTTGCCAAGATATAATTTGTCCTGCAAGCCAAGTTTAATCCTTGTAGCTGCTCTTGTGATTTTTCGAGTTACGAAAGTTTGGCCCCTTCTTGGCGATTCGTGGTTGAAAAGTATGCCGTTGCAAGCAAACAAATCATAGGCTTCTCTGTAGTTGACAGTCTGCCAATACGAATAAACCTTTGCACAGCCATAAGGGCTTCTCGGATAAAATGGAGTTTCTTCTGTTTGAGGAGTTTCGACTACTTTGCCATACATCTCAGAACTCGAAGCCTGATAGAATCTTGCGGGCGTTTTCATCGACCGAACAGCTTCCAATATTCTAAGTGTTCCCAATGCGTCAACATTTGCAGTGTATATAGGTTGGTCAAAACTAACCCTGACATGGCTTTGAGCGCCAAGGTTATAAACCTCATCAGGGCTGGTATCATTTAAGATTGAATGTAAATTGCTGCCATCGGTCAAATCAGCGTAAATGAGTTTCAATTTTGGGTCATTGTGTGGGTCCTGGTATAAATGATCTATTCTGCTGGTATTAAAAGTAGAGCTTCTTCTGATAAGGCCATAAACCTCATATCCTTTTTCCAGAAGTAATTCCGTCAGGTACGACCCATCCTGACCGGTAATGCCCGTAATTAATGCTTTTTTCATAGTTCACATACCTTCATGATATTACCCTTAAGTTTAGACATAGCACACGGATTTAACGGATAAAAACGGATTTAAATCTTGTGTTCATCTGTTGCCTCAGTATCATCCGTGTGCCATATTGTGTTTTCTTCATTCGTGGATTTGAAATCGTAAAATCTTAAATCATAAAATTCTGCACATTCCGTATTCTGTCTTTGTTTGCTTCGTTATTTTCTGTTTTTTTGTTATGTTTATACCGATAAAATTCGCGTATATCAGCGTTAATTCGCGGTTTCTTCTGTTGCGGTCTTACTGCTGGGCATTTTATTCCGGACGTACTCCGTCCCCGTGGGTTACATCGAAATATTCCTGTAACCACTTGAGTGAAAAGAAATTAGATATCAGATTTCAGATTGTCAGATTTCTGACCTCTGACTTCTGACTTCTCCCTCTTGTCCGGCAAAAAACGCATTATCAGGTCTGTGAACTCCCTCGCAGCCGAGCGAACGAAATTCTCGTGGACCGAGCTTATCTGCACCTGGGCCACGTATCGGGCCGGATCGCCCGCAATATTTACCCTTCGGCCCCAGTAACCGGAAAACTTATCCTCATCAGTCGTAATCTGACCGTTAACGACATAAAAATTCAGAACGATGATCGAATCGTACTGCGGGGCCGGCCGATGAAACCGATGCAGAAGGCATGTGATATCTCTGCCTGATTGAGATACCACATTTATTTGCTCGGTACTATCATGTATCCAGCCGTGGCCGCGGTAGCAGACACGAGGCCGATGGCCGAGAATGCCACCTGGCTTGGAAGCGCAATATACGACATAAACATCGGCCCATTGGTTACTTACATTATCAATATAGCGACGGCTTAAAAAATCATCCGCGAAGTTCTTTTCCATATATTCCTTGGTGATAGTGGGGATACTCGATTCCTTACCGACCCAGTTGGCCACCTTCAGGGGAAAATTTTCAAGGGGAACCGGCAATTTTATCGGCCTGTCGATATTAACACGGTAATGCTTCCCCACAGCGCGATAGGCGGCCCCCGACCCCAGGAGCAAAACCACTACAAGCAGCCAGAGCCAGATACGCCTATTATATGAAGCATACTTTTTCAATTTATCCCGTTTCTGCTTATATCACGTTATAGAACACGGATTTAACGGATTCAGACGGATAAAAACGGATTAAAATCTTGTCCAATCCGTTGCATCTGTGTCATCCGTGTGCCATAGTTTGTTCCGATAACCAACCATTTAGTAGTGTCTAAAAAAATATAACCCGTTGATGGTAGCTAACACACAAGAATAATCGGTTCGATTATCACATCCACTTTACGTCAAAAAATATAATGTATTGAGCCGCCGACATCCGTGTCCTGTATAAACAGTATAGACAGTGTAAAATGAAAAACCCGATTAGTCAACCTAATACTACAAAGCGACACAAGAGAGTAAAAGACACTGGTTTGCACAGATAACCACTGATATAACAAGAGGTTATAAATCTTATCCGATGTGTTTTCCGATAAAACAGTCTTGAAATTGTTCATAACAACAGTGAAAATCAGTGTTAATCTGCGTCTAAACCTTTGTTACCTTCGCTATCTTCTGTTCAATTTATTCTTTTGTCTTTTCTTAATCCGTGTAATCCGCGAAATCCGTGGTTAAATTTCTGTATTGAGGATTTTTCATAATTCAAAAAACTATATAAACACAGCCTTCCGTTTGGGTTATACTCTTTTCAAACTCTAACCAAGAAAGGAGTATTGCCATGGACGGCAGGCTGTGGATGACATTGTATCACGAAATACATCAG
>DAOVXR010000135.1 GCA_030636065.1 Sedimentisphaerales bacterium
ACATATCCGCTTGCGGGGACCATAATCAGGCATAAAAGGGCCGCCATCGCCCCGGCCGGCTGTACTGAAAAGCTGTTCAGAATCCTCCCGCGTACCATATAGGCGAACGCCGTCGTCATTCCGCAGGTCGGACAGGGAGAGCCTGTTCGTTCGTAAAACCCACATGTCGGTTGGCCAAGCTGTTTGTGTGTGCCCAGCCCGGCCGGGTCCGGCTTTACGCAGGCCGCCGCCATTAGCACCGTTAGGCATATAATCGCGACCGCCCCGGCACAAAACCGCCACGCCCATCCCGTCCCAGCCATCGAACGCTGAACCACCGGATAGCTATCGATACCATACTTATTGATGTCGCACTTTCGAATCATCCGTTTCATTGTACGCGGTACACAGACATTGTCAATCTTTAAGGGGCAGTCATTAATAGTTAGTTCAATAACGAAATAACGAAAAAGAGTGTTTTTTCTCGTTCTGTTAGTTTCCAAATTGGTTTTGTCCTTGACGCCGCGGGCGAATTCAGATATATATGCCCCTGTCGTTCTGGAATATTTCATAACCTTGGGTGTATCATCCTGGAACCAGATAGATAGAATGCCGCACGTAGTTGATATTCTGAAAAACAGATGGCCGGAAGTGGCACTGATTGTTTTGGTTGGCCTGGCGCAGTTTTACTGGCTGATGTTGGCCCAAATGGTACTGCCGGATGGCCGGCTTTTGCTGCTTCTGACGAAGGGTGGTATTTGGCTGGTTTTGATTGCTCTGGGCACAATGATCAACCTTGGATTTTTACGCACTGCCTGTTTGCTGGGCGAAACGCGCTGGCATCTGCCGGGACTGATCGAGACAGGCTATAAATTCTTCTGGCGTATCTGCGGGTTCGCCGGCTTGTTTATTATCGCTCTGTCAGTGACAGCCTGGGGTGTTTTTCAGGTCGTCCGATTATTTGCCCTTCGGAATCACACTTTTCTCGGCGGTGATTCTCCGGCTCCGGAGTGGGTCCGTTTTGCCTGTTTTTTTATTGGCGGCATCGTTCTGGTCAAGCCGTTTTTGTTTGTGCCGGCCCTGATTATCGCCCGCGATTGCCGAATGTTCACAGCATTCAAATATTTCAAACAGATAAAAATATGTCGTGCGAAAAGCGTTTTGCCGCTGTTTTTTATCTTTCAGGCACTGCCGTTTCTGCTACTTATCCTGCCTGCGTTTTCGCTTGCTGTTCAGTACATTTTAGTCGGGTTGTTTTCCGGAGTGGGCACGCTGCTGGCAGTAGCGCTCTCCCTCAGCGCGATTCGCTATGTCAGTATGTTGTCTCTGAAAGGAGATTACGAACTCAATGAACCTCCGCCACTGTTATGAATCGGTTTTTCGTTGTTACGTATATTTAATGACAAAGTTGTTTTTACCGATATATACTGTTCAATAACAGTTTTTTTGTAACATCTGTACGGGAGCAGCGTCTTCTGTTATAAGTAGAGGCATAATGGCAAGGTGAACGCCTTTTCTGATTGGATATTGTGTTGTCTTTCAGACAGAGTGGGCGGCTTTGCCGTAAAAATCGTAAGTCATTAAATAAGGAGAAGTTATGGACGTCAAAAGAAAAACACTGGTAATTTTTACATCGACCTTGATTTTACTGGCAGCCGTACTGATGCCCGCGGCGACGGCGGTCGGAGCTGAACTGCCGGCGGTTCTCAAAGAGATGCCCGCCGACGCGATGGTGGTTTTCGCCTGTCATTCGCTGAGCGATTTCAGCCAAAAAGTAGGAGCTTTTGTGCAAAAATTGGGCATAATGCCGCCGGAAGCTCCACCGATTAATCTTGAACAGATGCTCAGTGGAAAATTCGACCTGGCAGGCATCGACCTGGCAGGCAAAATTAACGGAGCGGGCAGTTTCGGGATATGCGTACTCGATGTTATGACGGCCAATGAAATGACTGTTATATTTGTGCCGGTACACAACGCCGCAGAGGCGATGAAGGCATTGAACGCCACGGCTGTAGAAGGGGTCTCCGATGTTTTCAGGTCCGAAAAAGGTGGGTTCCTGAAACCGGCCGGTAAGTACCTTCTGTTAGGTGAAAACGCGGAAATCCTGACCTCGCTGGAACAGATGCCCAAAGGCGTCAAACTTAACCCCGCAGCACACAAGCTGTTTGCCGAGTCGGATGTTGCTGCAGCGATCAATCTGACTACGCTTATGCCGATAGCCCGCGGAATGATAATGGGTAAGGTAATGGCCAATGAAGAAATCCAAAAACATCCTTCACTACCAAAAATTATCAATATGGCAATGGACCGCATGGTCGAACTTGAGGGCGCAGCGATGGGGGGGTTGCTCTCCGACAAGGGAATATCTCTGAAGTACAATATACAGGCCGCCAAAGGTTCGACCCTGGCGAAATATCTCAGCAACCATCCGACCACCGATATATCAGGGTTGGCTGCGGTGCCCGACGGCCGGTTTATCATGGTCGGCACCTATAAATTTGATCCGAGGCTGGTGATTGATCCTGTCAACGCCATCATCGATGCCGTTGCCGCAGACGCCAGCCTGAGTGAAAAGGTCGATGCTGCTGCCCTTAAAAAACTAAAGACGGTTATTTCCAGCCTGTATTCACTCTGTAGTTCCGGTGCGCAAGGCGGTTATCTGTCTGACACGGCCGCTCCCCCCGGCAGCGCTACGCTAAATATGATAGGAATTAATTCCTATCAGGGTAATGTGAGCGAAAGTATGGACCTGTTGGCCCAGGCGTGTCCGCTGTTGACCGACATCCTCAACAAGGCCGGATTCACACTGCCGATAACCTATAAGAGCAACGCCGGCGAAGCGGGCGGTCTCAGTTATGATGAGATGTCGATTGATTTTTCGAAACTTCCCTTGCCTCCGGAGGCTATGCAGGCTTTCAATTCCAATCCGATGTGGGGCGCGAAATGGTATTATTGCAAGTCCGGCAGTAACAAGATGATCTCCGCGATGAGCCCTGCCCTTTTGAGCGAGGGAGCAGCCTTGGTGAAAAGCGGTTCGACGCTGAGTAATAACGCGGACATCACAGAGGTCGCCGGCGAACTGCCCCGCCAGGCCAATGCCTATGCGTTTATCAATGTCGGTAACTATATCCAATTTGCTGTGTCGATGATGCAGGCGCAGGCCCAGATGCAGATGAAGGCCCAGGGCAGCCAGCAGCCAAATCCCATGATGGGTATGATGAGTATGATGGGTATGATGTTCAGCCAGGTCAAAGGCTCCGTGGGCGTCTGTTATATTTTGGCCGACGACGGTGTCAATATGGAAATATTTGTGCCGCACAGCCTGATTCAAAACGCGGCCAACACAGTCAAGATGATGATGGGCGGTATGATGGGTGGTATGGGCGGCCCCCAGCCGGGCGGCCAACCGGGCCAGCCGCAGCAAAGGCCGCGAACATTTTAATTATCGACCGGGCTTTTTGGCCCCGGCGGTTCAATCGCAAATAACAAGGCCTTCGGTATAAGCCGGGGGCCTTTTTTGTAACCGTTCACGAATTCTTGAGTAGGGCGGGCCATGCCCGCCATTTGAGATTGCTCGTGATGGGTGCCACCTTTCTGTATTCCAGAGAGGTGTTCTTGTATATTCATCCGGTGTTTTTGTGCCTTTACGGCATTTATGTGAAAGAAAATTATGGTTCCTGAAACCAGCCCCAAAAAGACAGTTTTATATCTGACCCGGTATTATACGCCGTCTTTTAGTGCCGCCGGTATCCGCGCCGGCCGATTCGTCGATGCCTTACTGCAATCCGGACATAAGGTTATTGTAGCTACCGTTGGCGAAAAGGCTGGTTTGGAAAAACCATCGAAAGACTCATCGGAACCCTGGGTATGTCGAGTCAGCGATAGGGGGGAGCTGCCTCCGGAGTTGCGTTCTGAACGGACACTGCCATCCTGGCCGTGGCGAAAGCCGCTGCCGGGGCCTGATCCCGACCCAAAATGTTCGCGGGGTCTGTTTCAGGCATGCCACAGTATGATTCAACGTCATAAACCAGACCTGATTTATGTTACCAGTCCGCCTTTTTCACTTTTGGCCGTCGCCCATGAGGTGGCTGATATTTGCAGGCTTCCTTTGATTGTGGAAATGCGCGACGCGTGGTACAGCGGTATGTATTGGCCCTATCGAGACGCCCGGCGACGTCGGCTGGCGAGGGAGTGGGAAGCTCGATGCCTTTCCGGCGCAGATGTGATTGTTACCGTTACGCAGTCGCACAAAAAGATTCTGCAGGACAATTACCCGGCTGACGTGGCGGAAAAAATCGTTAATATCCCGCACAGTTTTGACAAATCACTTCTGAAGGAAAAACAGCCGCATAGTAATATAGAGCAACAGGGCCGCAGTCAACTTTGTAAAGAGAACTTTACTATCACCTATGTTGGCCAGGTACGCGGCATTGATGTTACGACAGAATCGCTTGGCTGGCGAACACTGCGGGGATTGAGCTTATGGGTAAGACGGATATTATTGGGTGCCAATTTTTGTGAGAAGCTGCGACTGGACTGGATGTCTCCGATCCATTTGCTCCGGGCGATGGCACAGTTGGCCGAGCGGGATGTGGAATTTCGTGAGCGGGTACGCCTCGTTTTTGTCGGCCGAAAATATAATGAAATTGATATTCTAACCCGACAAATGAATCTCTCGACGAATGTAAGGCAGTATGGCCCCCAGTTGCCGACGCGGGCCCAGGAGTTTGTTGAGCAGGCTGATTTATTGGTAGTCAATTTATATGGAATCGTCGGGTTGGATTATCACTGGTGTGTGCCGTGCAAGCTATATACTTATCTTGGTACGCAAAAGCCTGTTCTGGCACTACTTCCGCCGGGCGAGGCCCGCGATCTTGTCATAAGGGCCGGTACCGGCTTCGTCGCTGAACCCGACAATGTCGAGGCGGTTGCCGGGGTTTTGGAGTCCCTTTTCCGCCAGCATCAGGCCGGTAAGATTGCCGTTAAGCCGGACCGGGATTTCATTTGCCAATTTGATCTCCAGCATCAGCAAACGCGATTTGTCCGGGTGGTCGAGTCCGTGAGCGAACATGACAGTCTCTAATTGCAAAAGCAAAATAGTAATGCTTGAAAATAATCCATATACCAATTAGCATAATTATCGTAACCCTTCACGGGTTCTTGTCTTTATTAGCCCCCGATGTAAAGCTTGTCCCCGCGGAGGCGGGGATCGGGGGATTCTTTATTTAACCCTGAAAGGGCAAAATGGTTTTGTCGCGCACCCAGGGCAACACTCTGAGTGCAGGAGCAACAATTATTTATTTTTTTATCTCTATATAGCTCCGTTACTTACGATTTTTACACTCGCGATAATAACCATAAAATGCGCGCAAATACGACAGTTCACCCTATATAGGGGTGGACTAATTGCCCCACGCGTTTACCAGCCCCTGCTGTTAAGCAGGGGCTCAGGTTTAGTTAAGTAGGGTGCCGATGAAATCGCAC
>DAOVXR010000335.1 GCA_030636065.1 Sedimentisphaerales bacterium
GTCAATAACTGTAAATTGCGCATTACAGTAATTTTTCAGATACCAGTTTAGTCCTGACGCCATAGAGATTCCGTTATTTCCTTTAATAAGAATCTTGCCGTTACGTTCCGATATTTCAAAAAAATCTGCGGAACTCTCCTGTCCAGTTTGTTCGAAGACAAAATTGTCAGCCCTGTTTTCAAGGATTCTTTTTGCTAAATCATAAACATTACTAAGCATGATATCATTTTTATTTTGCTTATTTAACAATTTATTATCCGTATTACATGAGCACAATAACAGCATAAATGATGTAATAATCAGGCTGGCTTCTTTAAGAATTTTCATGCGTTAATCTCTCATTTCCCTTTACATAGTTAAAAAGCATATTAATTTCCGTACGATACCGATAATTCTAAACCAATCTACCTGAACTGTCAAGAGGTTCCTTTAGGGTGTGGCTGAATTTTCTGGCATAGTCATGCGGCCTCTTTTTGGCGGTTCCAGTAGCGTTTCCAGATATTTGACTGCTCCAAAGCGATCAGGGCCATTATGGGCTCTGCTCCCTGGCGGTCCCATCGCATCCCGGCCCCCTTGAGGCGATAGGTCAACACCTTACACATTGCTTCAGTCGGTCCGCTGCCGATTTGCCAACCTTTCTCACGAAAGCCCGGATAGTCGCATTGGCCTGCACGCTTTGCGATATAATTCAACAGTTCCCTCAAAGCTTTGCGTTTGTTCGGGCTGCGAACTTCCTTACGCAACTGCTCGAGTTTGACAAGCACACCGCCAATCCCTTCATGCCGGGCGATATGCAGCAGATCCTCTGCAAACTTTTTGCCATCATCGCTTTTGACACCGAAGCACTGATTGGCCGCCTCCCAGACATGCTCGCTGAAGTGATAAAAATCCAATATGAAAGCATCCAGCATTGGAACATTGACCTGCAACTGACGATGTATCCATTCGGCGCCGTCGGCTATCGCAACTTTTTCATCAAACTCATTCAGTTTCAGAGAACCTGCCTGGCGACGAACCAGTTTTCCCAGAACTTTATGGTCGCCCGCGGTAGAAATAACATGGCGATGCTCATTCGACTCATCATAAAAGGTCGCTATCTTAAATTCCTTGTACGAATTGTCGGCACCTTTACGCATGTGACGACGACGTGAACCTTTTGGTTTTGGCCCGCGTTTTTTGCGACGCTTCTGTTTTTCCTCTTGTGTTATCATCGGAACCATTACACCGTCTACACCCGTATATGCCCTCGATAGGCCGTCTGGAGTGATTTTGCTGTTTTGGGCATTAAGGTCCGGTTCGATACAGCCTTTGCTCTGCAACAACAAAACTCGTTGACCTTCCGATTCGGATATCATACGAAGACGCTCCGGACTTATCTTTATCTGAGCCAGATTGTACAGGTGTTCGGAACCCTTGCGAAAACCCTGTTGGCTTATCGCTACGCGACAACACATTTGACGCACGCCAACACTTACCGTATCAGCCACCGCGCCTATTAAGCTGTCAATGGTATCGTCGATACCATGCCCGGACGACCACCAGCGTATGCGATCAAAACGAATATTGCCGTTGACCGTATCACGCGAAACTTTTTGTCTGCCTTTATGACGATACTTCCTTTTGATCTTCGCGTTCTTCCGAGGGGGAAAAAGCCGCTTCCGCGGCATTGACTTTCATCTGAATCGCTTTCTCAAATACCTGTTGCCTGAATCGCGCTGTCGCCTCCCTGACAGGCTCTTCGCTATCGTCAATAACCGAACCGGCCCGGCCATCATTGACCGCCTGCGTAACATCGGCAATACATTGTTCAAACTCTTTTTTCAACAACTCTTTGAGCTTCTCGGCATCGATCGAAGGTAATCTGCGGTCATCCATAACAATCTCCATAATAAGGCAAGAATAATAAAATTACAGCATCTTACCTATATTCTACAGACTACCTATCTTGAGCGCCAGAAAAATTAGTCACACCCCCACGAAGACACGAAGGAAAAAGGGGGGGGCAGTGAGTAGTGAACATACTGCTCCCTACCCACCTGTATCCGATGAAGTAGCTCGCAACTCCCTGGCCTTCTCTGGTTTGTTCCAATCTCGGTAAAGGTTGAGCAGGGAAGAAATGCATAGCCGTGTTTCCCGATTCTCATCGCCCAACTCGCGGTGTCTGACCGCTAACGCCTCCAAAAGTAGTGTTTCCCGAAATATTTTAGA
>DAOVXR010000325.1 GCA_030636065.1 Sedimentisphaerales bacterium
TGATTGTTGGCATTTAAGTTATTGTGACAGATGATTAACCAGGCCTACTGTCATCCTGGACACGCCACTCGAACCTCAACCCGTCCGGTCGAAACCTTTCGCCCCCGAACTACCCACCTGTAGTGTATCAATACAGAACCGGTTTGGCAAATAAAAAATCAGTTCTGTAGGGCGGGCCGTGCCCGCCATTTACTCTGATGGGTGGCAGCCACCGAGTCTTCGAGGTGGATGGCTCGATTATCAGAGAGTCGCATAGGATGGGCTTCAGCCCATGCTGCCCGACTATTTTTTAGGTTGCCTTAAGTAAAAATCAACTTGTAACCAATATATATAATCATCATATCGATTAGTGCGTGTGAGAGCCAGCAGCCGACCAGTGTTTTCTGCCGGTTGTACATCCAGCACCACAGGCAGCCGCCCATCGCGACACAACTGCCAAACAGGACAGCGCCAAGCCCTGAGAAAAAACATCCGAGGACAACGTAATGATGAGCGGCAAAGGCCAGCGAGCCGAGCAGCACGGTGGAAACGTCGGACTTTACGAATTTCCGCAGTCGACCAAAAACAAACCAGCGC
The DNA here is from genome assembly GCA_030636065.1 of Sedimentisphaerales bacterium. Next base: position 577 of record DAOVXR010000325.1, read on the forward strand.
CAGTAATACTCCTCCAGCAGAGAATGGCCAACAGATAGAAAGATGCCAAATGACCAGTAATGATCGATGAAACCCAGTTGCTCGGCCTTTTGCCGGACGTCGCCGGCAAAACGATTAACATAGTCGCCAAGGGCGGAATATTCATACAGCACCAACATCGCCGCTGCGATACAGCCGCCGGTCAACAGGCCCGGAGGTATTGCCCTCAACAGGTTCTTCCAGTCAAAAGAAGCAAAACGTAACCCGTCCTTTTCCAGTGTTATCACAGCGACAATAGGCCCGGCCAGCATAAACAGCTTGGCCAGACCGTACACAATCTGGGCTGCCATTGTGCCTTTTAGGATAACAAAATACAGCAATGCCCCCACCAGCGGCAATACCATCGCAACGCAGACAAAAACCAATAATAATTTTCGCTTGTCCATAACAAAGGCTTTCTATTTTATTATCATCGAATTATAGTATGGTAAAGATACATATGCATGGATGCAACCGCCAAAAGTCCGAAAAACGCCACAAAAACTGACTATCTGCCCGTGCGGTAGCACCACCAATGCTCCGGAATCGAGGGGGCAAAGTACTTTTGACGCTGGCGTCAATATGGAACAGAAGATTTATGAATAAATATCAACTTGACTGTTGCGGAAAGGTTCTGGACCTGTCGGCCGGGCCGGTGATTATGGGTATCCTGAATGTTACGCCCGATTCGTTTAGTGACGGAGGTGAGTTCATTGAGCCGGATGAGGCGGTGGCGCAGGGGTTGAAGATGATTGCTGAAGGGGCGGGGATAATTGATGTCGGCGGCGAATCAACACGTCCCGGAGCGGAGTCCGTCAGCGACGAACGCCAAATCGAACGAGTCGTACCTGTAATCCGGGCTTTGCGACAGCAAACTGAAACGCCGATCAGTATCGACACAACCAGCGGCAGAGTGGCACAGGCGGCATTGGAGGCGGGGGCCACGATCATCAACGATATTTCCGCGTTACGGTTCGATGGGCAGATGGCGGAACTGGCCGCTTGCAAGAGAGTCCCGGTCATACTGATGCATCTACAGGGCAAGCCGCGGACAATGCAGACAAATCCTGTTTACGAAGATGTTGTCCGGGATGTTAAGGCGTTTTTGAATGAGCGGATCGACTATGCCGTAGCGGCCGGGATCGAACGGTCGCAAATTGTGATCGACCCCGGGTTCGGTTTCGGCAAGACGGTAGAGCATAATCTACAGCTATTTCGGCATATCAGCGAGTTTCTGAAACTAAATGTGCCGGTCCTTATCGGCCCCAGCAGAAAATCATTTATCGGAAAAATTCTCAATATTACAAATCCTTCGGAACGTATTTTCGGTACAGCCGCCGCTGTGGCCTGGTGCGTTGCTGAGGGTGTTCATATCGTCCGGGTTCACGATGTCAGCGAAATGATTCAGGTTACCCGGATGATTACAGCCATACATGGTACAATATGTTAGAGACACAAAACCAAGGGCAATTACGGGAGTGATACAAAAATGGAAAAGCAAACAGAACCAGAAAAAAAAGAAACAGCTGACGAACAAACCCCAAAAACAGTATTGGAATCATCCCTGGCCGGCAGTTGGTATCCTGCCGACGAACAGGCGATACGAAAACAGTTGGAGGGTTTTGCGGAAAAGGCGAAACCGGAGCATTTCGATAACGTCATAGCCCTGATTTTACCACATGCCGGCTACCAGTATTCCGGTGCCGCTGCGATGGCTGGAGTAGTGGCATTGGGAAAACGAACATATCGGCGGGTGATTGTAATGGGACCGAGTCACCGCTGGCCAATGGAAAATATTTTGAGTGTGCCGAGTGTTACCCATTATGCCACTCCGCTGGGCGAGGTTCCGCTTGATCGGGACTTCATCGGGCAACTTGAAAAGCACAGTATTTTTCAGACGATACCACCGGTACACCAGCACGAA